>NZ_CAWUDM010000132.1:0-14132 GCF_963920855.1 Nostoc sp. CCY0012
AACTCTACTACATCAGCCCTTTTTTTTATACTCTTTTTTTGGCTACAGTATTGATAATCGCCAGGCTTTAGAACACACTTCCTGCGAGTGTTATCAAGTGATGAAAGAGCAATTTAATAGAATTATAGGTAAGGGGCTTAATCTCAGTGAGACATAAATAAATATTTGTCCGTTATTTATATGTACGAAACCGGACAGACGCCCGATCGTAAATTTATGTAAACTGACAATTGTTGAGCAATTTAATATTCTTTACAAGAGCCTGCCCTTGGATGCCATTGTTGCTCAGGGTGCTAGAACTACAAGAGGTAATGTTTCATGTATACTCAATCCCTCTCTATTGATGGTTTAAACTTGCTCGTCGTTGATGATGACACTGATACTAGACAAATGCTCACCATCTTGTTTGAATTAGAAGGCGCAAAGGTGATAGCTGTAAGTTCAGCAAGTGAGGCTCTAAAAGTAATATCTCATTTTCAACCAGATATTTTAATTAGCGATATATGTCTACCAGATGAAGATGGTTACTCTCTACTACCCAAAATAAGAAATTTGGTAGCAGCGTCAGGAAAATGTATTCCGGCTATTGCTCTGACAGGAGCGGCTAAGGAAGAAGATCGGACATATGCGTTGGCCGCAGGTTTTCAAAAACACCTATGTAAGCCCATAAACTTAGATGAATTAGTTTATGAGGTTGCTAATCTGGCTAGATCCCAACAAGCAGTTTGTTTAGTAGGCGATCGCTATTTACTTAAATCTTGATTTTTACTATTAGGTGTCATTGCTAAGATTTTTTATAAAATAAATTAATATCAACAGGCTGACAAAAGTCTGTTGATAGATATCTTAAGAATTGATCAAGTAAAAAACAGAAAGTTTTTATTTTTAAATATTTTCAATAATTCAATAATATTTATAAATAATATTTAATTATAGTTTTGTTGTAAAAAAGTAATGTAATATTTGGATGTTTACAGGTAAAATAGACAATTAAATTTGAGGTTTTAAAAAGCGATAAAAACTATCAACTTAGTTTATTTACTTTCATTAATAACTTATGAATGTTATAGTGCAAATTATCCTTAAGTAATTACATTAGTTTCTCTGAGAAAATTTAAAAGGAGTAGTATTTTTTGAGACAAAAAAATATTTGGACTACGGTTACCGATGCTAAATATATGTGTTGATATTTAAGTAGACTTTATACCCTGGGTATACCAATAACAAACATAAATTATCCCGCAGATTGCATAAACCTCTACAGCAAAGGTTATGCTGCTGTAAGCTAAAGAAATTCAGCAGTTTTTCAGTAAGAAAAATTGTCACATATCAAGCTTGATTCTTTACCTGAGTGGCAAATTAAAGCTGGGCAATTTATTACTAATTGAAAATTTCAAGTTATCTAGTCTCAAATGTAACCCTCAGTATTGACAATCTAAAAATAATCGAATAACAAGGTGGCAGCATCACTAAAAAAATGCCTTAAAATTCCCTGCCACAAGATTCAGTTACGTACTTAACTAAACTTCACACGATTAACATAAACCATGCCACAAAATACTGATTACAAAGCTGCCAATTCAGAAACTCAACCAATTGCTTACAAAGCACGCCTTAATTCTTGGGCGATCGCTCGTTTCCTTCCTGATACACAACGAGAAATTGTGGCTCGTTTTCGGAGTCGTTCTGATGCAGATGGCTATATGCAGCATTTAAGCCAAACCACACCCAACGCCACCTTCATGATTGTTTTTGATTGCCAACGTGATGAAGCTGTAATTTAAGACTCTCGTATGAGCGATCGCACTGGTCGGTAAATTGTGGTGCGATCGCCTAAATTAGCCTGAAAAATCGGAAATCAAAAAGTCATCAGAAAATATTTTTATTTTAATTAAAAACGGCTATAGAGTTTGAGGCACCCTTTAATATTTTTTTGTTAATTAAATTTTTACATGATATGTACAAGAAAAGACCCAATGAAATTATGGCAACTTGGGTCATTTCCAACAATTTAACGGGATTCAGTTCCCTGGTTAGGGCTACCCGCTACAGTGTCCTCACCGGGGGATTCTGGTTCAGAACCGGGTGTTGTATCTGTATTAGCAGCATTGCCAGTCTTACGAATACTTGGCTCAACCGGAGTTTGATAACCGCCAGAAGCACTGGGAGTAGTATTTTCTTCGTTAGATTTTTGTTTTTTCTCTTTATCTTTAGACATAACTGATGAAATTCCGTGATTTAATCTTGTTGGCATCATTTTAAGCAGTTGAGGAATACAAATTTATCTATCCAGAATCTGGTTATGCCTGATTTATTCCTCTGTCAAAAGTATTATTTAGTACTAATCACCTGTAATAGTTTCAAAGCTAATCAGTGAATTACTACATCTACCTACACGGTTTTGCTTCCAGTCCTCAATCTGCCAAAGCACAGGATATGAGCGATCGCTTTGCCCAAATTCCTATAAAACTCCAAGTTCCCGATTTAAATGCTGGCGATTTTTCCCACCTAACCATCACGCGTCAGCTAAAACAAGTAGCAGCAGAGTTTCCCAATGATTCTGTACCAGTAACCCTAATAGGCTCAAGCTTAGGTGGTTTGACATCTACCCACTTGGCACAGCAATATCCACAAGTACAACGCCTGGTTTTGCTAGCACCAGCTTTTGGTTTTTTATCCCATTGGTTGCTCAAACTAGGAGATGCAGAAATCAAACGTTGGCAACAAGAAAAATACCGGATGATTTACCACTATGGAGAAGGGCGATCGCTACCGCTAAGTTACGATTTCGTCACAGACGCAGCTCAATACCAAGAGAAGATATTACAACGCCCCATACCCACACTGATTTTGCATGGCAAACAGGATGAAGTCATCCCCATTACAGCCAGTCGAGACTTTATGCGATCGCGCCCTTGGGTGGAATTAGTCGAACTCGATAGCGATCACTCCTTAGGCAACGTCATGGCAGAAATGTGGTCAGAAATTTACCGATTCTGTCAGTTACCCGGAAGCTCTACAATATAAAACCAACTCTCTCAACAAAGCCTACAAATATATATTCTCCTGAGAACTCCATAATTAAGAATTACGAATTAAATCATATGCTTCCCTTCATCCGATCAGATTTAGCCCAATTCACAGCGTATAAACCCCACCCCAGCAGCGATACAGACGCAGCCGTTCCCGCGCAGCTTGATCGGCTGGATACAAACGAAAGCCCCTATGATTTGCCACCGGAGTTAAAAGAAAAGCTGGCTTGGACGTATCAACAGGTAATTGAAACTAATCGTTATCCCGATGGTGGACACGAAACACTGAAACAGGCGATCGCTCAATATGTCAATCAGTCAGCATCTGTTGCCTCATCTTTGTTCACGGCTGCTAATATTTCTGTGGGCAATGGTTCAGATGAACTAATTCGCTCTTTATTGATCGCCACCTGTCTGGGAGGAGAGGGTTCAATTTTAGTCGCCAATCCCACGTTCTCGATGTACGGGATTTTGGCCAAGACTTTGGGGATTCCTGTAGTGACGGTAGACAGAAATGCAGAGAATTTTGAAATTGACTTAAAAGCTGCACAGTCGGCCCTAGAACAAACTGACAATCCGCCGATTCGGGTGGTGTTCGTTGTGCATCCCAATTCCCCGACAGGTAATTGTTTAACTGCGGCGGAATTAACATGGTTAAGAAGTTTAAGTGAACAGATTTTGGTGGTGATTGATGAAGCTTACTTTGAATTTAGCCAAAATACTTTAGTGGGTGAATTAGCGCAGTATCCTAACTGGGTTGTACTCCGCACCTTTTCCAAAGCCTTTCGGTTAGCAGCTTTGCGCGTTGGCTATTGTATCGCTCATCCGCAGGCGATCGCTATCTTAGAAAAAGTCCGCTTGCCCTACAATCTCCCCAGTTTCTCAATTGCTGCGGCCTTAACTGCTATGCAAAATAGCCAACTTTTGCTAGAGTCAATTCCGCCAACTTTAAATGAACGAGCCAAACTTATAGAAGCTTTATCAGAATATCCAGCATTACAAGTGACACAAAGTACGGCTAACTTTATTTTCCTGCGTCTCAAACCAAATGGCTCGGATACACAAAACGCGACTTTAAGCAATTTTCACCAAAAACTCAGAAGTTCTGGCACTCTTGTCCGCCAAATTAGTGGAGGATTGCGAATTACAATCGGCACAGCTGAAGAAAATACTCGCACCTTAAATAGAATACAAGCTGCTTTAGCCAATCTCGAATCCTAATCAGTAATTGAGTCTACCGTCTACAGTGTTGCCTAAACGACGTACTGTTCCTACAGTTTGTGGCAACACCCCCACTAAAAGAGCAAAGACAATATCAGGCATCTGCGCCACCATTTCTAAGGGAAAGTATTGTTCAAATTGATCTAAAATCTTCTGGACTCGCTGCTGAGGCAGCGGGTTTTCTGTAATTTGCTTGATTAACCGAATCCACTGTCGCCTAATCAAATAAGCCTTCTGGCGCTCTTCATACGATTCCGGAGTTAATAAAGACAAATTACCTATAGGCAATACCATTTCACAATCACCATCGTAATTCCCGCCCACGGCTGCACCTGGCCCAGCAAATTCTGCATGGTAGCGTTTAAAGAGTATTAATCCATTGCGCTTACGACTATTGACCACGAAAACCTTTCCACTGTGCAGAAGTGTCAGGATATGCGAGCCATATGATTGCTCAGTTCCATCTGGCATGACAATATGGTCAAGGAAACTAGTGTCAGGGCAGTAAGTGGATACCATAGCAGCTTGATAGCGTTGGTAGTTTTCGCTATCCATTTTTCTTGAAATTGGGATTAATTTGGTAGTTGTATGCACTTCAGATAGGAAGTTGCCATTAAACTAAATTAGATTTTTGATGTTTCTTAAAGTTTTTTGATGATCAAAATTTACTGCTTACTTTAACTTAAGTTATAAAAAACAAGCTTTGAATCAGCAAATAATTAATCATATTCTATGGGATTTCATGGGATTTGTCGCTGTAAAAAGGTTGATTTTTTTAAAGTTTTTATAAAGATGAATATATAAAATACAAAGTTACTATGGGAATTAGGTTTGATTTATAAAAAAAAATCCAGTATTGTCGTGACATGACAAAGCTAAAATAGTGTATTAGATGTAGGTTGGTTAAGCGCAGCGCCACCCAACACTGCCAATGACGTTGGGTTTCCTAAAGTCAACTGCCACTTGCTACAAGTCGGCAAAGCAGCCCCAAGTCGTGACTCTCCAACTCCAATTTTTTGCATCCTTTTAATTGAGTCATGCCACTACGCATCTGTAAGCGCAAAGCACAGGCTACGCTAACAAAAATCAAAGAGTAGTCTTATATGAGGAATTTAAATGTAATTAAGCGTAATTTTACGGTTGATCTATTATAGGTCTTGCATATTTAAAATTATTGACTGTTTCGCTGTTTTTCCTAATCTGCGTAACATAAAATGTTTAACTCTCAGACACAGAGTTCGGTTAATTTTTTAATACATTCATAAGATTATCATCACAAAAATATGTAAAAAATAGCCTTAAACATAGCAGCACTAACAATTTATCTCTTGATTATGCCTACATAAAAATATAATCTCTACAATTTAGGTGTGATTTGCGGGGAAAAACTGGGAGTATATTTTAGTCGTAGCGAGCAAATAACCCTGAACTTATTTACGTAAATGTCAGCTAGTTTGCCAAATTTTCAGTCAAACAATGAGTGTCTTCATAATGGCATTCGTCATGATATTGTGACCTTAAACCTGACATTAGCTCACTGAGATTCTATTCAGAAGACTTTGTTTACCAAACAATTGATGTATATCAACAAAATAATTTTAAATAATTGAATTAAATCTTAAATGCTTGTGCAACAATATCTGCTGGGAACGTCTGAAGAAAAATTTATTCCAATTAGATTCTAATTTATGCACCTTATATCCCAACTTGAAATAAAGTTGCCGGGCCTGATGGTTATTTTCCAAAACATGGAGATATAAATCTTGGAATCCCCACTCATGGGAGAAGTTCTCACAGCTAATCAGTAGCTTTGAAGCCACACCATGCCTACGATATTGGGGGTGAACAGCTAAATTAGATAGATAAGGACAACTTCTGCCAATGGGTATCCATGTATCGCTGAAGCGCACACCTAATTCTACAGTTCCCACTAATTTATTAATCGCATTAGTAGTATCAATGGCCACCAAACAAACATGATGAGGTGCAGGTGATGATAAGCGATACCTGAGGTCTTCGTAAATACCCAAACGTAGCAGTGGAAAAGCCCATCCCCAAAAACCATCTTGGGAGTGAAAGCTTTCGGCAATAATTTGAGCAATACTGGGCAAATCAGCAGTTGTAGCCGCACGAATTTGAAATTGCCGAGAAGTTTGTTCGGCGGCAGGTATGAATGGTTCTTGGTGGTAAGGATCTGAAAACCAGGATGTCAAGGCTAATTTAGTATTGATTTGATTAAACAAAAAGCTTCTCAACTATCTTCAAACACTGTACAAGCTATAGGAAAAAGGACTTTAGCCTAGAACACTGAGTGGGAATTGAGATTTTAACTTAGTATGAGTTATTTCCCCGCAAATAGGGAACGAGCAACGCAGAACAGAGTCATGGGTATGGTCTGGCTTTTCAGCGTACCACAGACAAATTTAACTCATTTTGGAATTTTTGTGAGTGGATTGATTATTACACTACTTTTTTTCCTTGCTGCATCTTTTTTTTGAATGATTTCTCACAACGCTCAATTCAGTGTTTTAACGTGAGCATTGGTAATAAAAAGTAAAAAGCCATGCAACATAATATTGCATAGCTTTTGGTGTAGTGTGAGGAGCTTAACTAAGTACCATCATAAAGTAATGCCAAAGTGGCAAGTTGCTCGTAACAATTTTGGTAACGAAATTTTTTGACTCGATGACGCTAGCATTACTTAAGCAAATTAACATTGCCCTCTCCCTGGATACTTGTTTCCCGTCGCTAGTGTGGCTATGCTACTTTTGTTGTTGCAAGTAACCAATACTCCGTAGTTAGCAAAAGCTATACCCCAAGGGCATTTTGAGAATGCCAACAAGCGAAAATTCTGAAAGCATTTTGATTTAAAATTTATTAGTTAATGTTTAATTTTATCCTCAATAAAAAATAAAAACCGTAGAAAATTATCAAATTCTACGGTTTTTTACTGTGGTGTAAGGAGACTTAACTCACCTCATCATAAACTCATTTAATTATTAGCGATGCACACGTAATAGAATTTGTTACACAGTTTGGGTTTGATGACATTATAGTAAAGCGCCACCACAACTGGAGCCACATCCAGCAGTACAACCATAGCAATAGCTAGCTGTTTGGATCTCGTTAATTAAGTCTAAATTATCAAACTCTAGCAATTTGGCAACTGTAAGCGACTCACCATTATGAGTTCTAGCAGGTAGATGCATCATCTGGTTAAAATCGCAATCATAAACATTGCCCAGGTAGTCGATTGACAGTTGATCTCGACACATTAAATGTTCAACTGTACTGCCATTGAAATGCGACTCTAAAAACTGCAAATAGCTAGTATGCAACTTTTGACGTTCTAAGTGCATTTTTGTTCTGCCAACGGGCAGGTTGGTAATGGTGAATAAGTTGTTAAATACAATGTCAAAATGTTCTTGCAAAAATATTTTGTAATCTTGCTCCAGTTTAGTTTGTTCTGGTGCCAAGGAAAATTTGGCATTTGTAGGTAAGGGTGGATTATAAACCAAGTCCAAAATTAAATTTTTTTGCTTCCCGTACCCTAATTTATTAAGCCACTGTAAGGCTTGCGTTGATCTATCAAAAACACCATTACCGCGCATTTTATCGACATTATCTGCTAGGTAGCAAGGCAGGGAAGCCACAACCCTTACTTGATGTTGGGCAAAATATTCGGGTAAATCATCAAATTCTTCTTCAAAATAAATGGTTAAATTAGACCGAACAATTACCTGTTTACCAGTAACTCTTGCTGCTTCGACTAATGGCTTAAAACCATAATTCATTTCTGGGGCGCCACCAGTTAAATCAACAATCTGAATTTGGGGAAATTTATAAATTAAAGAAATTAAATCTTCGCAAATTTGGGGAGAAATTTCTTCGGTACGTTTGGGACTAGCTTCGACATGACAATGTGTACAGGCAAGATTACAACGCTTACCCAAATTAATTTGTAAAACTGAAATCTGCTTTTTTTTCAAAGGATAATTCAGTTTATCTTCAAAAGGAGTGGTTGATATAGTCTGCATAGGGAACTAATTTTATGGAGATTGTGGAATTTCAAGTTCAGGAAGTGAATTTATTGTAATAATCGATAGGTTATCCCGCCAATAATTGTAGCGACAGGTAAAGTCAAAATCCAGGAAATAAAAATTTGAGAAAAAATACGCATATTAGATTTTTTAGAAACCAATCCTACACCAAATATAGAACTAACTGAAACTTGGGTGATAGATATAGGAAGTTCAAAATAAATAGCTGCAATACTCAGAATTGCAGTAACAACATTGGCGGATAAACCTTGAGTATTATTCATAGAGCTAATTTTTTCACTCATAGTTTGGGCAATTTTTTGTGAATTTAGTAACCCACCAAGTCCCATGGCCATTGCTATTGTCAGCATTCCCCCTTGAGCAGAGAAATAATCTATAACTAGAACGAGTGAAACAATTTTGGGCGTAATATTTAATCCTCTAGTAAAACTGATAAAACCAGCACTAATAAAATGGCATGTATCAACTAGTTGTTCGTTAGTTTGCCAAGGCAATTTTGCATTAATATATTGTAATAATTTATAAATTCCTGCTCCTAATAAAATAGCAATAATAGGACTGAAAAATAAGGGTATAAGAAATAATTTTCCTAAAACTAAAAAATTAACTTTGAGTCCAATAGCAACTAATCCAGTACCTAATAGCGCGCCTGTTATAGTGTGAGTTGTAGAAATAGGAAATCCCAGCATGGCGGCAATTAAAACAGTCAAACCAGTAGTTATTGCCACTGCTAAATGGATCTCTGGTACGTTAACTATCTTATCCTCAAATATGCCTTGTCCAGAAAAATTGTCAACTATTCCATTGAACCAAAAAACAGAAGTCACTGCACCAGCAAAAGTTGTCACACTGGCCCACAAAATGGCCGTTTGATAACTGGTTGTCCGGCTACCAAACAGCGTTGCTACACCTTTGAAATTGTCATTGGCTCCATTTGCATAAGCTAAAAACAGCGTAGCTAGAAATAAACTAATTATTAACATTTTTGGGGCGTTAAAAGTTAACAGCAACCACCACCGCTATAGTGCCAGGTTGAGGGAGTAATCATGATTTCTGCTGGTTGTAAAGCGGCAAGTTTAGCCGCAGTTTTATCACACACTGCCGCAGGAATACCAAGCTGTAGCAGATGTCCGGCCGAGTCATCAAAAAAGGATTCTGTCCCAGCATAAATTGCTGTTTTGCCTGTAAATATACAAGCACCATCTTCAGGAATATTGATTTTAAAAGCCACAGAATCGAGACTTTCTAAAAGTAGATTTTCGGGCAAGTTGTAAGTCTGAGTATCTAGTAGACGATAAGGGCGACGAGCGCGAATTTCAATTTGACCAAAACCAGCATTAATCATGCGTTGAGTATACTCTTCATAGGTGAGCGCACCTGATAAACACATGGCGCGTAGCCGCTCCTCTTGTTGTAAATGCGCGGGAATGGGAGCAGTGGCAATGGGATCACTCATCTGCAAGCGTCCACCTGGTTTTAACACCCGATATGCTTCTTTTAAAGCACGGCTTAAATCTTCTGGTTCAAAGATATTAAAAAGGCAATTCTGCGCCACGATATCGACGGTAGCGTCAGCCACTGGGAGGTTAAAGGCATCCCCTTCACGAATTTCCACAAAGCTGGTGTCAAACCACGGGTTGTCGGTAGCGGCCAATTTGAGGTTGCGTGTAGCGGCTTCTCGCATAGCAGTAACTGGTTCAATGGCAATAACAGCACTTGGACGACGAGAAAAATAAGCGAATTGCAGTGCTTCTAAGCCACCGCCAACACCTACATACAATACGGTGGGTTGGTTTGAGAGTTCAGTGTGGTGAACAGTAGTGCCACAACCATAGTTCATTTCCTGCATTGGCTGAGGAATTTTTAATCCTGGTAGTTGCAGGGGAGTACTTTGAACACAACAAAGCCCCAGTTGTGGAGTTTCTGCAACTTCACTATAAAATTGTGCGGCTGTTTCTAAATAGGTCATTCTAATCTTGATTTTGTCGTGTGGGTTCTACTTTGTGCATCCTAATATAACTAATCGTCATTTAAATGAGTTTTTCCTGAGATCAGCATAACCCCCAAATGCTTGCATACTCAGCTTGTTTGGGGGTGCATCAATCAGCTTAACCTGGGAATTGAGAATCCCTGCCCAAAGTGTAGCGGATTTAGAGATAATTCACTCACGTAAGACGTAACCGACACCACGCACAGTTTGAATGAGGCGCTTTTCGTTATTGGTTTCGAGTTTCAGGCGCAAGTAGCGGACATAGACTTCGATAATATTGGAATCACCCATGAAGTCATAACCCCAGACTTCCTCTAATATGCGATCGCGTGTAATGACTTGTCGCGGATGGGTGAGTAAATATTCCAGTAAGTCAAATTCTTTAGCCGTTAACTCAATTAACCTCTGGGCCCGAAAGACTTCTCTTGTGCGACGATGTAAACTCAAGTCTTCAAATACTAAAATATCTGCGGCGTCGGCTTCTTTAGTTCTTCGTAGGTGGGCGCGGACTCTGGCTAATAATTCTTCAATACTGAAGGGTTTAACTACGTAATCATCAGCACCAGCGTCTAAACCAGCGACGCGATCGCTTACTTCATCTTTAGCCGTTAATAAAATTACAGGTACCTGATCGCCAGTACTTCGCAGGCGGCGGCAAATCTCCAAGCCTGACAAACCAGGCAGCATCCAATCTAAAATGACTAAATCTAGATGTAACTCTCTGGCTGCGGTGAGTGCAGTTAGTCCATCGTAGGCGACACTGACTTGATAGCCTTCATAACTCAGTTCCAATTCTATCAATCGCGCTAGTTTGACTTCATCTTCAACCAGCAAGATGTGCGTCATAGATGATGTTAAGGATTTCAGCAGGGTAAGTTAAGCAACAACACAGACTGATAACACTTTAGAGAGGTACTGAGGCTAATAAATAGTCAGACATCTAATTAGGTTGACTTAGCTTAGTATAGATTGGCGTAAGTAACAACCGTAAGTCTGTAATTACCGATGGCTGCTGAACAAATCACCACCTAACTTTAGCAATAGGCTGTGACATCTTCACCGCATTCATCAGCGAGATAACAAAGCGCGCGAAAACGCAGACTTACCAATTGCTCGTAGAGGGGATTTAATTTACACATGGCTGGAATGTGAAATAACTGATGACCAAACATTGTCACGTCTCGTTCAAAGGGACATTGGGCAGGTATCGCTCTACATAATAAATGCGCTAGCTTGGCATTATGAATTTCCATGTTGTCCAAATACTCACGAACTGGGTATAGTAGGTCATTATGCAACCAGATACGAGTTAAGCTTGTCATTATTTTTCCCCTTCATTGTCAAATTGATTAAGTTTGTTAACTGGAACCTTTACAAATACATACACTTGGTTACTGTGATTTTATGCAGTGCTGTTTTGTTCCTTGATTCTCCACATCCATATTCAGGAACACATTTAACTACAAATGTCAGCCTTGACATTCCAGACGTTAATGGTAAGTCAGGGAAAAGGCTTGAAGGTCTTAGATATCCGGGTTTTATGATCAGGTTATGGCTTAAGCTACCCAGCAACTACTACATCACCTAGATCACCAGAGTATCAACGTCGAGGAAGCCCCTGGCTTGAGACATGGGGGCAAGGCGTTGGCGATTTCATAGCAGCCCAAGGCACGAAGCCCGCGGTAAGCGCAGCTATGCCCGCTAGGGCTTTACGCCGTCCAAAAATACTTGTGTTTCATCAATACCGTTGCCAATTTACGAGGCTTTAAAGCCTGTAGAAACGGCATGAATACGTCCCAAAGAAGTAAGCTTGGCAAAAATCTGATTTAATAAAATAGGCTCAGGGGTTTGAGGAAGCATTTTTAACATTTCATGTACATATCGAAAGCCACGATAATGAGCCTTAAGGTCAATATGATTATCTGGTTCAATTGCCGCATTGTCGTAGCGTTTATCTGCGGTAGCAAGCATTGTAGTAATGATAAAATGTCGGGCATGGGCTGATTGTAGCTTTTGAGTTGTCGTTGTGAGAGACAATAACTCTACTACGAAACGCCCTACCTCTTCATGCTCTTATTTTGGCAACGGTATTGTTTCATGAGATAATATAATATTGATGTGTCGAAATGGGTAAAGGCACTGTGTTAGCCCACAGAAACTGTTGTGCCAGTAGATATAAAGGCTGTCGCGTAGCCTTGTAGCGGGTAAAAACGCATCGCTTGCTAAGGGCAAAACAATGTGTTTTTGAGGCGTGGGGATGAGTTCATCCTCTGTTTAATCGTAACCGCGCCTAGAGGCACGGGGGGTAGTGTTTCGGAACCTGCACAGGAACCAAACCGCTATTTCTCAGGGCTGCTAAAAGCCCCCGGATTTATCCGTGGGGAATGCGTTACAAGGTAAGTATATTCATGACTCATAACTTTATCAGTGGCAAAAAGCTACTTTTTGACTATTGGGCGCCCAGCTACGATTGGCTGTTTCCTTCAGTGATTTATCGAGCTATTCACAAGCGGTTGCTAGAATACGTCGATTTACCAGAGCAAGCCAATGTACTTGATATGGGCTGTGGTACTGGCCGCCTGCTTGAGCGTTTAGCAACTGAATTTCCCGATTTGCAGGGGACTGGATTGGATTTATCTTCTAATATGTTGCAGATGGCAAGACTGAGTAATCGCCACCATCCACGTTTAATTTATATCGAGGGCAAAGCTGAGTCTCTACCGTTTAGTGCAGGCCAGTTTGATGCTGTCTTTAGTTCTATTAGCTTTTTGCACTATTTAGAACCGCAACAGGTGTTAGGTGAAGTGGCGCGGGTGCTTGCTCCTGGTGGACGCTTTTACTTAGTTGACATTACCACTAAAAAAGAGACAACACCCCAAGTATTACCCATTTCTCCGCGTGGTATTAGGCTCTACAGTCCTCAGCAACGTGAAATTTTCGGCTCTGCGGCTGGATTATCGTGTTTAAGCCACCACTATTTACTAGGGCCTGTATTACTAACAATTTTTGTTAATCCATCCTGAGACTGATGATAAAATTGAGTCTATAAGGTAAGCGAGAAGCCTACAATCTCCCATGCTTCTCGCTGTCAGATTTATTATCAGCAAATATTTAAACTATGATCACATAATTTTATTTCCAGGTTTTTACTAGTTTCAATTCAGGCGATCGCTATACGTTTAACACCGACTTACTGGTGGTAGCATTTCTAAAACCATTATCTGCAAATCGGGAAACGCTAAAGGTGAAATAGTCGCATCTTCACCCAAAACAACCTTACTTTGATAGCCTTCCTGAGACGGTTCCCGAAATATATACAACCCACATTCCGCACCCCCCGGTGTCACAATCGGTAATTTCGTATTTTTGAATTCATTTTAGGATGTTTTTTATACAAAAAGGTCGAAATCTTAGGTGGCGATCGCTAATCCCAAACCCCCAAACGACCATTTTTCGTTGTGTGACAGTTTAGGGTGCGGAAGATGGGATACAATTGACGGCTAGTTACATCTAGCACCCAATAATCTGTAATTCCTGCTTGGGAGTAAGCTTTTGCTTTAGTGTCGCAGTCGATTTTCAAACTGCTGTCTGCTACCTCAATAATCAGATAAACTTCAGGTGGTGTAGGGTGGTGGTCTGCGTAGTCTAAAGGATCTACTTTCACAACAGCAATGTCCGGTTCAGGTTCAGACCTTTCATTTAATTGGACTGGATCTTGAATGCATACCCAGGCCCGATTCCCTAAACGGTTTTTGAGTAAATAATCTGTCCTCCCTTAACGGGTGACAAGAAGGCTAAACAGCTTGTTTAATAAGGGATAGAGCCTGA
>NZ_CAWUDM010000133.1:0-14100 GCF_963920855.1 Nostoc sp. CCY0012
GAACGAGGGTATCCGCGCTTGGATGGCTCCTCAAGATCAGCCTCACGAACAATTTATATTCCCTGAGGAGGTTCTACCTCGTGGTAACGCTCTCTAATAGACCGAATGTCTTAGGCGGCGGACGTGACCAAGAATCTACAGGTTTTGCCTGGTGGTCTGGTAACGCTCGTCTCATCAACTTATCTGGTAAACTGCTTGGCGCTCACGTTGCCCATGCTGGTTTGATCGTATTCTGGGCCGGAGCGATGACTTTGTTTGAAGTCGCTCACTTCATTCCTGAAAAGCCCATGTACGAGCAGGGCTTGATCCTGCTTCCTCACCTCGCTACTTTAGGCTGGGGTGTTGGTGCTGGTGGTGAAGTCATCGACACCTTCCCCTACTTTGTTGTTGGTGTACTCCACCTAATTTCTTCAGCTGTGCTGGGTTTTGGTGGTATTTATCATGCCGTTCGTGGCCCAGAAACCTTAGAAGAGTATTCTTCCTTCTTTGGTTATGACTGGAAAGACAAGAACAAAATGACCAACATCATCGGCTTCCACCTAATCATCCTCGGATGTGGTGCGTTGCTATTGGTGCTGAAAGCAATGTTCTTCGGCGGCGTGTATGATACCTGGGCCCCTGGTGGTGGTGATGTTCGTGTGATTACGAACCCAACACTAAACCCAGCAGTCATCTTCGGTTATTTGATCAAGTCCCCCTTCGGTGGCGAAGGCTGGATTGTCAGCGTCAGTAACATGGAAGATGTCATCGGTGGTCACATCTGGGTTGCCCTAATCTGTATTGCTGGCGGTATTTGGCACATCTTCACCAAGCCTTTTGCATGGGCGCGTCGTGCGTTCATCTGGTCTGGTGAGGCTTACCTCTCCTACAGCTTGGGTGCATTGTCCTTAATGGGCTTTATCGCCTCCTGTATGGTTTGGTACAACAACACCGTTTACCCCAGTGAATTCTTTGGCCCCACTGGCCCTGAAGCTTCTCAAGCGCAAGCTTTGACCTTCTTGATTCGTGACCAACGCTTAGGTGCTAACGTTGGTTCTGCACAAGGCCCTACAGGTCTAGGTAAATACCTCATGCGCTCTCCAACTGGTGAAATCATCTTCGGTGGTGAAACCATGCGCTTCTGGGATTTCCAAGGCCCTTGGTTAGAGCCTCTACGTGGGCCTAACGGTCTTGACCTAGATAAAGTTAAGAACGACATTCAGCCCTGGCAAGCACGTCGTGCTGCTGAATACATGACCCACGCACCTTTGGGTTCCTTGAACTCTGTGGGTGGAGTTGCTACCGAAATCAACTCCTTTAACTATGTATCTCCTCGCGCTTGGTTGGCTACCTCTCACTTCGTGTTAGGTTTCTTCTTCCTCATTGGTCACTTATGGCACGCTGGACGCGCCCGTGCTGCTTCTGGTGGTTTTGAGAAAGGTATCAACCGCGAAACTGAGCCAGTTATGTTTATGGATGACCTTGACTAGGCTTAAAGTTTTTTTTCATCACTGACAATCAAATGCTTTTTTTGCCCTTGTGTAAAAACAGGGGCTTTTTTTATATGTTATTGCATATGACACAATCAAAGATATAACATAGCCCACTAAAAGCCATGATAGATGACATGATTTATGGTCATCTGTGATTACATGAAGGTATCAATATAATGAGTGATTCAAATTTTACAGATGCTTTGCGATGGACAGTAGAAGCTCAGTCCAAGTTAAAAAAGATTCCCTTTTTTGCCCGTTCCCAAGCTAAAGCCCGAATTGAACAGATGGCACGTCAAGCAGAAAAAGAGGTGGTGACAGCCGATTTAGTTGAACAAGCTAGACTTGAGTTTGGACAATAAAACTTGTTTGAATGAGGACTTATGCAAGAACTCTCGAAAACTCTGATGATTTTGCGTAAGTCCTGTGAATAAATTTTTGCCAACATGGATTTCCTGACTTTTGATCAGGAGAACATCAGCAAAATATCCTGAGTTAGCTTTCTCCCACATTCATAGCTGATAACATAGCTTGCTGACTTACCTGTTTGTAAACAGTATCTAAATACTTCATCACCACATCACTAACAGGTAAATTCGTTAAGTTTTCTTCCGTTTTAGCTAAGGGAATTGATCCTAATACATCTAATACTGTTTCGCTACTTGATGACGCAATCACTACCAAGGAAGACTCTAGTGGTTCATGATATTGCCAGAAATCAGCAATATTTATAATGTCTTTATGGGGTAAAGCAGGCTGTTCAATATTTGTGACTTCAAGTGTAGTAACTTCAACTTTAGCACCGCGTAAATGACGTAAATCGCTAATAATTTGCTCTTTAGTAAGTCCGCGCAATTGAAATAGTACAAATGGGTCTTCACTGAAGCGATCGCCTAACTGATAATACACCGCTCCAATATGTTTACAGGGGTTGGCTTTATCAGGACAAGAGCATTTGCTATGAACATCTGAAAGTGTAAAGGGAAACAAAGATAGACCATTTTTTGTAAATACTTCTTCGATATTTTGCGGCATTTCTCCAGCTAATAATTTGGCTGCAAAAATAGCCTTTTGGGACATGGTTTCAATGACATAACTCCATTCTTCCTCACTAAAATGATCAAGGGAAAGAGAAACTTTATAAGGTTCTACTTCACTACCTTGTACTTTAGCTAATACCTTGGCACCTTTAAACTCAATGCTGAGTACATTGCCCTGACGAGAATAGTTTCGCGCACGTTCTAAACGCTTTTTAAAACGATAAGCATCTAGTAATTCTAGCCATTTTTGTGACCACCATTCACGGCTTGCTTGTAGAGTTTCATTAGTCATAATTTGTAATTTTTAATTCCCTAGTCCCTAGTTCCCAGTCCTTAATCTTCTTCAATTACCGCACTACGATCAAGTAATAGCAAATTACGCAGTTGGTCTGTATCCATTTCAGTTAACCACTCTTCACCTGCACCTACTACTTGTTCAGCTAGTTGTTTTTTACTTTCAATCATGTCATGAATTTTTTCCTCTAATGTCCCAGTGCAAACAAATTTATGCACCTGGACATTCCGGGTTTGTCCAATGCGAAATACTCTGTCTGTGGCTTGATTTTCTACGGCGGGATTCCACCATCTGTCAAAGTGGAATACGTGATTAGCCCTGGTTAAATTTAGTCCCACTCCACCTGCTTTTAAAGACAGAATCATAATTGGCGGCCCTTGGGGATCGTGTTGAAAACGGTCGATCATTTCGTCACGTTGTTTCTTACTGGTACCGCCATATAAAAACAAGATTTCGCGCCCTAGTTTTTGTTCTAAATGTGGTTTTAGTAATTTACCCCATTCCGCAAATTGGGTAAAAATTAAAGAGCGTTCTGGGCCAGCATCACCTTCTGCTAAAACTTCGTCTAACATTTCTTCTAGCCGCTGGAGTTTGCCTGAATGATGTTCTGCTAAGGAGTTGGCTTTTAAATACTGGGCTGGGTGATTACAGATTTGTTTGAGTTTGATTAATAACCCTAAAATCATTCCTCGACGTTGCAATCCTTCGGCCGATTCAATTTCTGCCAAAGATGCTTCTACTACTTGTTGGTAAAGCGCCCCTTGTTCGGCAGCTAAACCACAAAATATTGTCATTTCTTGCTTTTCTGGCAAATCTTGAATAATTTCCCGATCTGTTTTCAGGCGACGCAAAATAAACGGTTGCACTAAACCACGCAATTGATTTAAAGAAGCTGTATCACCATATTTCTCAATTGGCATGGCAAACCGTCTTTGGAAAAATTGCCGATTACCTAAATAACCAGGATTGAGAAAATCCAAAATAGACCACAGTTCTTGTAGTCTATTTTCTACTGGTGTTCCTGTTAAAGCAACACGAAATGTGGCTTCTAATTGTCTGACTGCTTGTGATTGTTTGGCTTCAGAATTTTTCACATTCTGGGCTTCATCTAATACAATTATTTGCCAATAAACGCCCTGTAATGATTGAATATCTCGATGAATTAGTGAGTAACTAGTAATTACTACATCGTGTTTTGTGGCTGCGGTAACAAATGCCTTACCTTTAGCACGTTTATCACCGTGGTGCTGCAAAACTTTCAAACTTGGTGCAAATTTTTTAAACTCCCGTTCCCAGTTGCTTAAAACAGAAGTTGGACACACTAACAATGTAGGATTTTCTAGTGCATCCTGTTCTTTGAGGTGGAGGAGGAAAGCAATAAACTCAATGGTTTTGCCTAGTCCCATATCGTCAGCCAGACAAGCACCCAAACCCCATTGTTCTAAAAAAGACAGCCACGCTGCACCACGTTCTTGATAAGGACGTAACTGTCCTTGAAAACTGGCGGGTGTGGGTAAAGGGGCGATCGCCTGGTTATTTGATAGGGCCCCAATCAACTCTTGTAAGGCTCCAGATGCCTCAAAACTAACTACAGGTAACTTTTCAATCACCTGGGTATCTCCCGTACTCAGACGCAAAGCATCTTCCAAGGAAAGTGCCATTTGGTCTTTGCGAGAGGTAAAAAATGATTGTGCTGTTTTAATATCTTGCGATCGCAACTCTACCCACTCACCGTTAATTTCCACTAGGGGGCTATTCAAAGCCACAAGTTTATTAAACTCGGTTTTAGAAATAGTTTGCCCACCAATGGCCAATTCCCATTGAAAATTCAACAGACTTTGTAAACCCAAACGTCCTGACTTTTTGTTTTGGGTTTCCGCGCTAATTTTTAAACCTAAACGATTCGCCCATCCTTCACGGTTCGCCAAACTCGGAGGTAAAATAACCCCCAAACCACTATCTTCCATCCGCCAAGCTACAGCTTTGATGAACTCATAAACTTGTAATGGATTGAGATGGCAAAATTGTGGATATTCTGTTTCCAAACTAGGAGCCAGAACTGGATACAATCGGGAAGCTAAACCCAATCCCCGCAATAACGTTTCTTGTGGCTGGTCAATGGTGCGATTTTGATAAACTAATTGCTCAACAGGATTTTGCCAAATTGTGGCTGCATCTACTAAAAACTGGGGATCATCTGCGGCCTGGAGAAAATACGCCAAGATCCAATGGGATTCTTCCGACTCCGGAGGCCGCAGTTGAAAAGTGGTGCGAAATAATGCCTTCCCTGTTAGTTGGTATTGCAAAGGCATAGTCCAAGCTTTCAGCGCCCCTTCCAGCCGTTCCACTTCCATTGCATCTGCATTAACTGTGTGAGATTCACTCGCTAAACCCTGCAACCACTGTCGCACCCCACCTGGCAAAGATGCCATCATTCTCGGTTCCATTACAGGTTGAGAACCCATCATCTCGCGCACTTGGGCATCTATTAAACTATTGAGAAATCCCAGCAATAATTCCTGCGGTGATTGAGGTAAGTCCAGATAAATTAAAGATTGCTCATCCCCACTCCCACCTTCTTGCTGATAAGTACGACAAGCCAGAGGCATATTTGCGGCAAATTTTTCTAGGCGCGTTCCATCTACAGCACTATCTAACAGGACTTGCCATTTGGCAGCTATGGACTGATCTGATTGTCTGTTGATAGTTGGTAAAAACTTACACCGGGCAATTAAATCCAAACTCCAACGGGAAACTTGTGACCAAAAGCGTAAATCTCCACCCAAAAAAGAACTTTCTGCTTTAGCAGCATTTAATGGCAAAGAAGTCAGAAATTTCATGGCTTCACTGGGGTTGAGACAAAAACCCTCAATTCGCCACGGTTGTAAGTATTGTGGAGCATTTATTTCTGAACCCGAGCTGCCAGAATGTAAGGGGGAAACAGATACTATTTCTGCTGAACTTTGTTCGGCAATATAAGTTGGTAAAGCAATAATTTGGGATTGTGTGGGCAAGCTTACTTCATTTGCACTGGCAATTTTACGAGTCCTTTTAGTAGCAACGACAGCAGCTTGGGGTTGTTGTATTGATTTAGCAATTTTTATATTCTGAGAACTTAACCACTCGCTCAACTCTGTTCCTGTCATCGCCAAAGGATGTGGTGGTATATCCAGTGATTGAGTTAGATCAAAGCTTACTTGCGAAGAACGCCACGTTTCACCCCAAATAAATAAATAATTATTTTGATTTACTAATAACCAACTACCGTGTAAAATTGCCATTTGTCAACTATTGATATTTTGTTAAATTAAATAATGAAGTGTTTTTTACTAGGAGTAAACTAATTCCATCAAATTTTATAATGTGACCAATAAATCTAATATTATAAAACTGATTAATAATGGAATTGCCATTTTATAAAATTCTCAAAAATGGGTTAGCAGTAGAACTAGATTATATGCATCCTCAAGAGCAGGAGGTAGTAAATTCATTACTAAATCTTGTGATTATTGAAGCTAAAACTTATCCCCAAAATCAACCTTTATCTCAGGCAGAATTTGCAACTTACTGGTTGAACCAAGATGCCTTCGTGGTTAGGGCATCGGTTGAGGATGCTACACACCAGCCAAAAGAGGTGCTAGGGGGATTTTATCTAAAACCCAACTTTCCAGGTCGGTGTAGCCATGTTTGCAACGCTGGTTTTATTGTACAACCAGGATTACGCGGTCAGGGTATAGGGCGGTTTATGGGCGAGGCGATGCTGGAGATAGCAGCAAACCTAGGCTACGAAGGGGTGATGTTCAATTTGGTGTTTGAAACTAATATACCTTCAATTCAGCTTTGGCAATCGTTAGAATTTAAGATCATTGGGCAAATTCCGCGTGCAGTCAAGCTAGCTGATGGGCAAGTAGTAGACGCGCTGATCTTTTATCGCTCTTTGGGTTGAACGACTTGTTCAACTTTGTATGTACTAGAAGTCAGCCTTAGGGCATAAATGTTAGGATTGCCACAGAGAGAGAATAGCGAAAGAGAAGGAAAAAAAACTGAATGGCAGAAGTTGATAAGTCAATATCCTTCGATGGTAGGGATATTCGACTGAAAGTAGGCTTACTAGCTCCCCAAGCTGGTGGGTCAGTTTTGATAGAATCAGGGGACACATCCGTTTTGGTGACGGCTACGCGAGCAAAGGGCAGAGAAGGCATTGATTTTCTTCCCTTAACAGTAGATTACGAAGAAAGACTATATGCCGCAGGTAGGATTCCTGGAGGAATCATGCGGAGAGAAGGCCGTCCACCAGAAAAAACAATTCTTACTAGCCGTCTCATAGACCGCCCCATGAGGCCTTTGTTCCCTTCATGGTTGCGAGATGACTTGCAAATTATTGCTTTTACCCTGTCGATGGACGAGTTGGTACCACCTGATGTCCTAGCTGTGACTGGTGCTTCCATTGCTACCCTCATCGCTCAAATTCCTTTCAATGGGCCAATGGCAGCAGTGAGAGTGGGTTTAGTGGGAGATGATTTCATCATTAACCCCACTTATGCAGAAACCGAAAACGGTGACTTAGACCTGATAGTAGCCGGTTCACCCCACGGTGTAATCATGGTGGAAGCAGGTGCCAATCAGTTGCCAGAGCAAGATATTATCGAAGCAATTGACTTTGGTTACGAAGCAGTGCGAGATTTAATTCAAGCACAGCTAGATTTATTAGCAGAATTGGGTCTGCAAGTAGTGCAAGAAGCACCACCAGAGGAAGACCCAACGCTACAGAATTATATCCGCGATCGCGCCAGCGATGAGATTAAGAAAATTCTGTCTCAATTTGAATACAGCAAAGCCGAACGCGATACTGCTTTGGATGCTGTTAAAGAACAAATTTCCCTGGCGATCGCCGAATTACCAGAAGATGATCAAGTCCGCACTGCTGCAACTGCCAACAGTAAGGCACTTGGTAATACTTTTAAAGACATTACTAAGCACTTCATGCGCCGTCAAATCGTTGACGACAATGTGCGTGTTGATGGTCGCAAACTAGATGAAGTGCGCCCTGTTTCTTGTCAAGTTGGTGTTTTACCAAAGCGCGTTCATGGCAGTGGTTTATTTAACCGGGGACTCACCCAAGTTTTATCCGCTTGCACCCTGGGAACACCGGGAGATGCTCAAAACCTCAACGATGACCTGCAAACAGACCAATCCAAACGCTATTTGCATCACTACAATTTCCCTCCTTTCTCTGTGGGGGAAACCAAACCTATGCGTTTCCCAGGAAGGCGCGAAATTGGTCATGGTGCTTTAGCAGAAAGAGCGCTGATCCCTGTGCTACCGCCCAAAGAACAATTCCCTTATGTGATTCGGGTCGTCTCCGAAGTACTTTCTTCCAACGGTTCCACTTCTATGGGTTCAGTGTGCGGTTCCACCCTTTCGTTAATGGATGCTGGTGTACCCATTCTGAAACCCGTTAGTGGTGCAGCAATGGGTTTGATTAAAGAAGGCGATGAAGTGCGAGTCCTAACAGATATTCAGGGGATTGAAGACTTCTTAGGCGACATGGATTTCAAAGTTGCTGGGACAGACACTGGTATTACTGCCCTGCAAATGGATATGAAAATCTCAGGGTTGTCTTTGGATGTGATAGCCCAAGCTATTCACCAAGCTAAATCAGCCAGGTTGCACATTCTGGAGAAAATGCTTCAGACCATCGAACAACCACGCATAGAAACTTCACCTTATGCCCCACGTCTGCTAACAATCAAGATTGATTCAGACATGATTGGTCTAGTGATTGGGCCTGGAGGCAAAACTATTAAGGGAATCACTGAAGAAACTGGTGCGAAAGTTGACATCGAAGACGATGGTACTGTAACAATTTCGGCGTTGGATGAAAGCAAGGCCAAGAAAGCCCGCAACATCATTCAGGGTATGACTCGCAAACTACATGAAGGTGATGTTTATGTAGGACGTGTGACGCGAATAATCCCAATTGGTGCATTTGTGGAATTTTTGCCTGGGAAAGAAGGCATGATCCACATTTCTCAACTAGCTGACTACCGGGTTGGCAAAGTAGAGGATGAAGTAGCCGTGGGAGATGAAGTTATTGTCAAGGTGCGAGAAATTGACAATAAAGGACGAATTAATCTCACACGTTTGGGTATTCATCCCGATCAGGCGACTGCGGCGCGAGAAGCGGCGGCTGTGAATCGATAAATCGATTGGGGATTTTAGATTTTTTATCTAAAATCCGCTTCGGTCTTAATTAAAAAATGACTAAAGTCGCGGCTATTGAGGAACTGTTAAACTGAAGAACATAAGTATAATCTCGTATTATTACTAAATTTATGGAACCAGTAACCTTGACAGCCGTAGCAACTGCGATCGCTACAATAGTTTTAACTAAAGCCTTAGAAAAAACAGGCGAAAAGCTAGGGGAAGCTGCATTAACAGAAAGTCAGAAATTAGTTAAACAGCTACGCGATAAAAATAAACTCACCTGGTTAGCAGAGAAAAACCCCCAGCCACCGTTAGATTACGGTCAAGCAGTATTAGAATTGAAAGCAGTAGCCGATACAGACACAGAAATTGCCGAATCAGTGCGGGATGTAGAAGCAGCCGCCAACGCTGACCCCCAAGTAGCACCAAAAGTCCAAAAGTTAGCAGATGATATTAACTCACAACCAGCAAGTGTCATCAATTCCACCAAGTTAGCTGAATCGATTAAAAACGTCTTTCAGGGAAATACTTTCAGTGGGACTAATATCTTTTGACTACAGTCGCCCCAAGACAAAGGGGTCAAGTCAAAAGAAATACCGCAAAATTTACCCCTGAGTGGGGTAGTGAAATTTGTCGGACGTGATGAAGAACTGCAAAACCTCCATCAACTTTTGCAGGAAAATAACCAAGTCGCCATTGCAGCAATTGCGGGAATGGGTGGACTGGGTAAAACAGAACTCGCCTTGCAATATGCCAAGAATCAGCGCGAAAACTACAAAGGTGGACTTTGCTGGATACAAGCGAAAGCCGACGATATAGGTGTTCAAGTAATCCAGTTTGCTAGAACTCACCTTGATTTAAACCCACCAGAAGAATTTAATTCATCCGAAAAAATACAATACTGCTGGCGGAATTGGTGTGAGGGTGATGTGCTGTTAGTGGTGGATGATGTCACAGATTACCAGCAAGTCAGACTTTACCTACAGGGCGTATCTTCCAGATTTAAAGTATTGATGACTACGCGCCAAAAGTTGGGTGCATCCATCAAGCAATTATCTTTGGATGTATTACAACCAGATGCAGCATTAGAGTTGTTAAGGTCTTTGCTGACAGAAACACCAGAGCGAATTGAGAGAGAAGATGTAGTAAAACAGTTATGTGAATGGCTGGGTTATTTACCTTTGGGGTTGGAGTTGGTGGGGCGATATCTGGCGCGAACACCGGATTTATCCTTATCAGCAATGATGCAGCGTTTGGAGAAAAAGCGATTAGAACAACCTGCACTTGTCAAGCCAGAAGCCGATATGACAGCACAGTTAGGAGTGCAAGCCGCCTTTGAGTTGAGTTGGCAGGAATTAGCAGAGGATGACAAGCAATTAGGCTGTTTACTCAGTTTATTTGCTGCTGCACCTATACACTGGAACTTAGTAGAAAAGTGCTTACCAGAGAAAGATGAGGATGAGTTAGAGGAAATTAGAGACGATAAGTTAATAAATATGCATTTACTCCAGCGCAAAGGTGAGGATATCTATCAATTACATCCATTGCTGCGGGAGTTTTTTCAGTATAAGCTTACAGGTTTAGAGCAAGCAGAGGAATTTAGGCGATCGCTTTGTCAGGTAATGGTAGCAGTTGCTAAAGAAATTCCTCAGACTCCTACCCTTGAGGAAATTAACGTTGTTTCCCTTGCCATACCTCATCTAGCTGAAGTAGCAGATCATCTCATTCAATACGTCAGTGATAAAGATGTAATTTGGCCTTTCGTCGGCTTGAGTTGTTTCTATAAAGGGCAAGGATTATATACCCAAGCCGAACCTTGGAATCAACAGTGTTTATCAACTGTACAAAACCGCTTGGGAGAAAATCATCCCGATGTCGGCTCCAGTCTCAACAACTTGGCATTACTCTACGATTCCCAAGGAAAGTACGACCAAGCCGAACCCCTGTTTCTCCAAGCTTTAAAACTCGATAAACGCCTGCTGGGAGACAATCATCCCTCAGTCGCCACCAGCCTCAACAACTTGGCATTACTCTACCGCACCCAAGGAAAGTACGACCAAGCCGAACCCCTGTTTCTCCAAGCTTTAGAACTCGATAAACGCCTGCTGGGAAACAATCATACCGATGTCGCCACCAGCCTTAACAACTTGGCATTACTCTACCACACCCAAGGAAAGTACGACCAAGCCACACCCCTGTTTCTCCAAGCGTTAGAACTATATAAACGCCTGCTGGGAAACAATCATCCCTCAGTCGCCACCAGCCTCAACAACTTGGCAGAACTCTACCGCACCCAAGGAAAGTACGACCAAGCCACACCCCTGTATATCCAAGCGTTAGAACTATATAAACGCCTGCTAGGAGAAAATCATCCCCATGTCGCCACCAGCCTCAACAACTTGGCATTACTCTACTATTACCAAGGAAAGTACGACCAAGCCGCACCCCTGTTTCTCCAAGCTTTAGAACTCAGACAACGCCTGCTGGGAGACAATCATCCCCATGTCGCCCAAAGCCTCAACAACTTGGCTAAACTCTACTATTCCCAAGGACGGTATGACCAAGCCGAACCCCTTTTACTCCAAGCTTTGAATATTTTCGAGCAAAGTTTAGGAGGGAATCATCCTAATACTGTGAGAGTGCGTGATAATTTAGCAAATTTGCGTGATTCTCTCAACTCACAACAGTAAGAATTTATCAATCACAGTCATCAATCCAAATAATTTTATTTTTGAGGTAGAAAATGACCATGAAAGTAATTAATGAACAAGAAAATTTACATGAAGTAATGCAAGTTTTACTCACTCACTTAGAACCATCTAAAGTAATGAAGTTTTGGGCAACCTGTAAACTAAGTGAAGGCGATTATTTACAACTGAAAGAAAAGCTGTTTGATCAAGAAACAGTTGCCAGTTTATATGCCAAAATCCAAGACTTTCAGGATGTAGAGAGTAAACAATCTTCAGAATCCAATATATAGTCATTAATCGGAGATAATTATACAGCGATCGCCTGTGGAAATTGAGAGATAATAATAGTGATTGCTTAAAATGGAATCCACTCCAACTGATCTATCCATTCTTCCGCCTCAGTAGTTTCCCAAATTAGCAAAAGTTCTTCCGCTAGTTTTCCTATTGGTATTCTAGGACGTACCCAAAATAATCCCCAGATATGTCCACCTGCTGTCCAATGTGATTCTAAATGAGATGGCATACTAGTACGGTTATCTGTTACTAACAACCGTTGAGATAATTCTAAATAAAGCAATACATCAGGATCTAAAGTTCCTAATGGTGGCGCGTTGCTTTCACCTACACGCAAAATATCTATAGCTGGATTGAGACGGAGAACAGCTATTTTTAAACGTGGAGATAAATTTTCATCAAGTAAAAAACGCACCTTCACGAAGCACTTACCTGTTGATTTCTTCTCTGAGTTTTTAAAGTTCTCATGCGTTGCGCCAAAGGTGAAAGATGAGTAAGAGATTCTTGATAACGCTGTTCACGCCATTTTGCTAACCGTGATAAATAAGCATCAATTTCAGCGCAATTATGTAAATAGTAAGTAATAGTAGCGTGAATTTTTTCTAAACTCAAAGAAGGTAAATTAGCTGCAATTTCTTCTGGCGTATATCCTTCTAAGTAATATTCAAGTACATTATCAATACCGATACGGTGTCCTTTTAGCCGAATATCATCTGGTGATACAAAATCAAAATAATCTTCTAATTGCATTGGTTTACTCCGGAAATAGAGACTTATACAATTGCACCTATTTAAATTATAAATTCACAGGCAATTGCGTAAAACGCACGCTGCGCGAACGCCTAAAATATACACCACGCGCTCATCTTGATAAACATCCATAATACTAAAATTTAGGGTATGAAATATTCTTTGAGAACCTGTTCTAGAGAAAAAGGTGGCTGTTCAGGAAATAGTTCAGAGGAGAGTTGATATTTTCTAATTGTATCTTTTCTTCCATCTGTATAACAGTCTATAAATATATGATTGAGAATAGATTTCAAACTAGGTCTATCGGCAAGAATATACAATATTTGTCTTCGTTGCTCAACCACATTTGTACGCCAACTTCTAGCATTATCATCTTTATCTAAAATCCAAAATTGCAGTTTCAGTAGATTTTCAATTAATACTATTAATCGAGTTTCTAATTCTTTCTTTTCACTCCGACCTATGCTGTCGATTTCTTCAAGCAGATTATCAATATCTAATTGTTCTAGATTTCTCTCTTTTAATAATTTAACAGTGGTTTGTATCCATAAATAAAAATCTTGTTCATATAATGCTTTATTTGTATTAGAGGTAAGCATACAAATTTTTCCTAATTCGATAGGATGATGATTACATTATATAGTGATTTTCAAGAGCGATAAGCCTAACGGCATAGCTACGCTTACCGCGCAGCGTGCGTTTTACGCAATCGTTCATCAGCAAATTGGATTTATTTTGTGTCTGTTGATACTTCAGTATTTGCAGTTAAACCAAAGCCCTGCACTGGATTTGCCAGAGTTGGAGTTGTGGGCGAGAGAAAAAGTTGAGGCGTTGGCTTTCTTTTGTCCAAAGGTGCGCTTGCAGACAAAGATCATGGTGCAGGTTGAAATTAGCTGGCGGTAACGGTGGCGATCGCTTCCGAAATTCTCTTTTCCTAACTCATCAATAATTAGAATTTTTGGCATTGCTGAATTAAGGGACGAATCTTGTAAGATAGGCATTTTACCTGCCCGGAAATATAAGCGATGGCACAGGCGATCGCCCTATTTTCGCCCTTTCTGTACCCTGGGACTGGAATACAGCACAAGATGTCAGCGCCCCAAGAGGGAAAGTCAAAAGTCAAAAGTCAAAAGTATTAAATCCCCCCGCAACGAATGAAACAAACGCATTCATCCCTATGATATGAATAGATAGCCATTCTATAATCCATATCTCAATGTCTCCAGATTTGTTAAAGTCCTTTCAAACAGCCTATCGCAACCTAGAATTACTGCCTTTGTCTCAAGAGAAAGAGTTAAAGCTTAACGGGTGACAAGGCAGTTGAAGATGAGATGTGGCAACAATTTGAGAAA
>NZ_CAWUDM010000134.1:0-13870 GCF_963920855.1 Nostoc sp. CCY0012
CGTATTCACAATGCTTCTACAGCCATTGAACCCTCGTAATTTGGCTACAGTATTGATTTATATCTATAAATTAGCCATTTTCCCTAAAAAAGAAACCAGGGAGTGGTAACTAAGTAGAACGAGTTAAAAAAACAAACTATGTTAAGTAATGTAAAAAGAATAAGATTGAGTTCGTAGTAAGGACTTTAGTCCTTATTTCAGAACTAAAGTTCTTGCTACAAACCTTTAATTATTTACCCTGTTCTACTTAGTATTTTTTCCTCAGCACTCAGACGCAACAGTTTTTCGTTTTACTTCTGGCGACGTTGTAATTCCGCCTGAATGGCTTCAACAACAGTTTCAATTACTTTGACTCTGGCATAGTATTTGTCATTGGCCGCAACAATTGTCCAAGGAGCCGTGGGCGTGCTGGTGCGCTGAATTGCCTGATTAACTGCCACTTCATAAACAGGCCACTGCTCCCGATTGCGCCAGTCTTCATCAGTCAGTTTATACTGCTTAAAGGGGTCATTTTGGCGCGCGGTAAAGCGATTGAGTTGTTCTTCGGGGCTAATTTGCAACCAAAATTTTACTAAAACATAACCTGCACTTGTTAACTGTGCTTCAAATTCATTAATTTCTCGGTAGGCTCGACGCCATTCAATTTCCGAGGCAAATCCTTCTACTCGCTCAACTAAGACCCGGCCGTACCAGGAACGGTCAAAAATGCCGATGATACTAGCCGTAGGTAATCTTCGCCAAAATCGCCAGAGGTAATGATGAGCTTTTTCTTCATCTGTGGGGGCGGCAAAAGGATGAACGAAGTAACTCCGGGGGTCGAGAATATCAGTCAACCGCTTAATTGCCCCGCCTTTACCTGCTGCATCCCAGCCCTCAAACATCACCAGTACAGGAATTTGATGTTTGTGGATGCTTAACTGCAATTTGCGTAGTTCCACTTGTTCTTTGGCTAATTGCTCTTCGTAGTCTGCTTCTGCAAGACTCAGACTCAAATCAACGGATGCTAGTACATCCGAGTCTGTGGGTTCTAATTGTGTCTGTGTAGGCAGGCTAGGGGTGGGAATCTGAATTTTTAGTCGATCTAGGGCAGCAGTCAAAGTGGCAGCCAGCTGACTTAGCACTTTCACCTGCGCCCACCGTTCGCAGTTCGCTTCCACTAAAGTCCAGGGAGCAACGCCAGTACTGGTTTGCACGAGCATATCTTCTGCATAGGTGGCGTAGCGGTCATAGTGTTTTGCTTGTTTCCAATCTTCTTTCCGTACCCGCCAAGCAGTTAATGGATCTTTGCCATATTCTTTTAAACGACTTTTTAATTCTTTGCGACTGAGGTGCATCCAAAATTTAGCGATCGCAGCTCCATCATCCACCATTTGGCGCTCAAAGGCGTTAATTTGCCCCATTAATTGAGGTACTGCGGGAATTTGATCAGTTCCGACCCGATCAAGTAAACGTTCTTCTAGAACATGAGTATACCAACTGTGATAAAAAAAGCTGATTTTGCCTTGGGCGGGGAGTTTTTCCCAAAATCTCCACATGAAGGGATACTTGCGCTCCTCTTCCGAAGGCGGCCAAATAGGATGTACTTGAAATCCCCGCGGATCCATATAGGAAACCATTTGCTTTACCAGCCCCCCTTTACCAGCGGCTGCCCACCCCTCTAACACTACAATTACAGGTAATTTTTTCTCCCAACAGGCATTTTGCAGTTCTCGCAGTTGATGCATGAGCCTGTCAATTTCTGATTTATAGGTTGCTTTATCTAAGGAAAGGGTTAAATCTAGTGTATCCAGCATAGGAAATTTTATATCTAGGTGTTAGCAGCGTAACTTAACCAGGGATAATACCAAAATCTATCTGGCTAGCTCTCTGCATAAAAAACACATAATAAACCAAGTAAAGCTCTGGAAACAAGGTATCATTGTTGCAACTGCCTAGCTTTAGCTATGTGATAATACTCAGCACTCAGGACTACCGGACGGCGCTAATTTATGCAACCATTGCTCAACAACCGCTATCAAGTTATTGGTACACTGGGGGCTGGTGGATTTGGTGAAACTTTCCTCGCGGAAGATACTCAAATGCCATCCCATCGCCGCTGCGTTATTAAACAGTTAAGACCAATTCAAAACAATCCCCAAATTTATCAACTGGTACAAGAACGCTTTCAAAGGGAAGCAGCTATTTTAGAAGACTTGGGCGGCTATACTGACCAGATACCCACGTTGTATGCTTATTTTCAGTCATCTGGGGAATTTTACTTAGTTCAAGAATGGATTCAAGGTGATACCCTGACAGCAAGAATCCAACAAAAGGGCTTATGTAGTGAAACTACTGTTCGAGAAATATTAGAAAATTTGTTGCCAGTTTTAGAGTACGTACACTCAACAGGAATTATTCACCGCGATATCAAGCCGGATAACATTATTTTGCGTCATCGTGATGGTAAACCTGTGCTGATTGATTTTGGTGCGGTACGGGAGACAATGGGAACAATGCTCAATTCCCAAGGCAATCCCACCAGTTCCATTGTCATTGGCACACCTGGATATATGCCTAGTGAACAAGCGGCAGGTAGACCAGTCTATTCTAGTGATTTATACAGTTTAGGACTAACAGCAATTTATCTGCTGACAGGGAAACAACCACAAGAATTAGAGACAGATCCCCAGACTGGGGAAATTATTTGGTACAGGCACGCTTTGAATATTAGTTCCATATTAGCCGGAATGATTAATCGAGCGATCGCCTACCATCCACGAGAACGGTTTGCCACTGCTAGAGAAATGCTGTCAGCCTTACAATTTGCGCCAGGAACCGTCCCCCAACCAATAGTGATTAATACACCACCGTCTGTAATACCTCAAAATAGCACTATTGTTAGCCCATCACCTTCTTCTCAAACTGACAATCAAGGTAATAAACGCAAGGGAAAACTCAAAGGGGGTTTAATTGCGGGTGGTTTAATTGGTGCAGCTACAATTCTTGGCGTGATTCTCGATGAACTTCCTGAACCAGTAGATCAACCAATCATACAGCCTGCGACTAATAATTCTCAGGAGGCAATGCCTGTAGAATCACAAATTCCTAGTAATTTAGCTCCTATATCTACACCAACTCCTCCAGCAACTCCATTAACTTCTGATTTCTTTGGGGCTATTTCTTACTCTTCCGTAACCGGAATTTATGGTTTAGCTACTAGTTCATCACAAGCAGAGGCCGAAAGCACCGCACTGATTGATTGTCAACGCAAATCCGGCGCTAATGATTGCTTGGGACTCCTATGGTTTAAAAATTCTTGGGGAGCGTTGGCTGTAGGTTCTAATGGTGCTTATGGCACAGGATGGGGAGCTAAGATTGATCATCCCCCAGGCGGGAAAGAGCTTGCAGAAGAGTATGCTCTCCAAACTTGCCAGCAATACGGTGGTGTGAATTGTCGAGTGATTGTCAGCACAGAAGCCAGACGTAACTAAAGTAGAAGCTGCCATCGCTGATTTACAACCCATGTTGACAGAAAATCAGGCAACACTCACAAATCGAGTCACCGCAGATTTACCATTAGTTAGTGAATGCTGACTCAACCCAAGGATACCGCTAGGCTGTACGGGGCTATACCAACTATCATAACTTTACCCGCGCCTGCTTCACCATTGCAATCAGAGTTTGGTGAGCATCTTCTGCATCGGCTAAGACATGATCAAACTGAATGCGAACCGGCACTGTTTCCTCATTTACCTGGGCTGTTAAATTCATCCCTTCAGCATCGATTGACAACATTTGTGCGGCCGTCGCATCTGTAACACCCCCAAAAGCCTGAGCATAAATAACAACAGCATTAGCATGATCTTCGTTCATGTGCTTGCAAATGCGTGAACTAATTTCAGCCGAGAACTGATCAGACATAGTGAGTGAGTAGGTTTGATAATACAGCTATTTTCTTAATTTTAAGCTAATCTGAATGAAACTTGCATATTTTTAGGACTTACGCACTCGCTACGAAAACCAAGGCTTTGAGATTCCCTACCTACGATATCTTCTCTGCGAGACGCTACGCGAACGATGGGCTTCGCCTACGCAATGACAAACATACGTGGTTGGTTACGTAAGTCCTGATTTTGACATAACTTCAGCCAATACTCAGTCTTACTTCCTGCTAACAGCAGACTACCCACTTTCAAGTTATATTCCTACAGACGTATTTTTCATACCATCTGATTTCACAAGATAACAATTAAAATAAGATAAAAGTTAAATTTGTCAAGTGCTTTTTACCTATTATTGCGGAAACCAAACCACTTAAACTGTAGCCAAATTATTCAGCTAAACTATTGAAGCTAAGAGCCGATGAGCGAAACTAGCCAACGTCGAATTTTTATTGGGGATGTGCATGGACACTACGAAGGGTTGATGAAATTGATGGAGGCGATCGCCCCCGCATCAGACGATGAAATTTATTTTCTAGGGGACGTAATTGATCGTGGCCCGCAAAGCTGCGATGTCATAGATTTTGTCATCCAGAACAATTATGTCTGTCTGCTGGGAAATCATGAGCAGATGTTATTAAACATTCTCACCAACGAAAATACGGCTACAGCAGCAATGCAAGCATGGTTGTATGGTGGAGGCCAAGCAACCATAGCCAGTTACCAAGAAGCCACTATTCCTGGTGAGCATTTGGATTGGTTAAAGACACTCCCTACATATCTCGACTTGGGAGATATTTGGTTAACTCATGCTGGTGTTGACCCTTACCTGCCTTTATCAGCCCAAACTGCCGAGCAATTGTGCTGGATACGTGATGAGTTTCATAGCATTCAGCAGCCCTACTTTGCTGATAAGCTGATTATCATTGGGCATACTATAACTTTTACATTTCCTGGCGTTCCCCCTGGCAAACTAGCACAAGGACAAGGATGGCTAGATATAGATACTGGTGCATACCATCCCCGCAGTGGCTGGTTAACTGGATTAGACATGACAAATCATTTAATTTATCAGGCCAATATATTTAACAACAGCCTCCGCGTCTTGCCCTTGGCAGAGGGAGTAATTAATGTTGATCCCTGCCAAATAGCAGCTCGCCGCAACAAGCAACGAGCATAACTGAGATGAAGAAGACAACAGACAATCTCAAATGTGGGCTTTTTCCTAAGTACAAAACAGTTAAGACTATAGTAAGCTGCGGATCTTAGCTCGATAAGCAGCATTATCTAATCCGTCACGCTGATTGCTAGGTTGGGCATTAATAGCACGTTGGAGACCATTAATGCGATCAGCTGTTCCAGGGTGAGTACTCAAAAATGCAGGCATTGATCCCCCTTTTTGCATCAGCTTTTGCATAAAGGAAACCATTGCTGACTGAGCATAACCAGCCTGGGTCAAAGTTCTTAATCCTCTGTTATCGGCATCAAATTCATCTTGACGACTGCGGGGACGATTGAGTGCAAGTTCTACCCCAATTCCCACGGCTGCATTCCGGTCTAAACCTGCGGCTGAAGCGACACCACCTGCGATCGCTCTTTGTCGCATTTGTTGAACTAAGTGTCTACCGCCGATGTGACCGATTTCGTGGGCAATTACACTCGCCAGTTCCGCTTCATTATCTGCGGCTCGCATCAAACCGGTGTGGATATAGACATAACCACCCAAAGTAGCAAAGGCATTAATAGCGTTATCTTCCACAACTTGGAAGGTAAAAGGGAGATTAGGGCGATCGCTATTAGCCGCCAAACGCCGACCAATTTGCTCTACATAGCGATTAATTTCCGTATTCCGGCTCAGTCTAATATCACCACTTTGCAATTGTTGATTCATCTGCTGACCCAGATCAACCTCCTGGCGATCAGAGATGTTAGACATCTGAATTATCTGTACCCCCCGAAATAGTAAAGACCGGATATCGAAAGCCTGTCCGGGCATGGGTGTATTTAGGCACACAGCTATGGCAACAAACACTGAAATTAACGGATAAAACCAGCGTCGTCGCCACATATAGTGATTAGCAAAAAAACCTTTCCAATTCATTGTAATTAGGTCTAGTGGGATAAATTATAGGACGAATTTACAGTCTTCTAAGTTGCATTATTGACTCAAACCCCCTCCAGGCGATCGCCCGTACAGTTCTCAGTATTGTCTAGTTAATTATCTCCACCCCCTCATCTTCACTTTCCTTGTGATAAACTGTCGCATGACTACAACGCCCCAGGGAAACTAGGCGTGTCCCTGATAAACCTTATTGCTAAAATCAATTATTCAGTTTGTATTTGGGAAAAGTTTATATGGCTATTTTAGATTCCAAAGGACGCTTGTTCGGTAAAATTAATATTCTCGATTTCGGTGCGGCACTAGTGATTGTGCTAGTTATAGTGGGCATATTTTTCTTCCCTGGTACTACTGGTTCAGTTGCCCAAGTCGGTACTAAAACTGTACCCATTGAAGTAGATTTAGCTGTGCGTGGTTTAAATGTCCGCGACCCTGAACGCTTGTTTGAAAAAGGATTCACTAAAGGCGGTAAAACAAACGTGATTATCCGCAATCAACCCTACGGTCAAATTGGGATAAAATCAATTCAAGTATTACCTAGAACCCTCACAGTTTCCCAACCAGATGGATCTGTCAAAGAACTACCAGATCCCAGAACTAATAATTTTAGTACAGATATGCTGTTAACTCTAGAAGGTAAAGCCCAAATTACTGACACTGGTCCAGTTTTAGGCAACAGCAAAGTGAAAATTGGTATGCCCTTTGAGTTAGAAGGTTTTAACTATAACTTTAATGCCACTGTCATCGATGTCAGGGTAGAAGACAAATAGTATTTTATTTTTTTTGGTAACAGCTATCCCCATTGCCTTCTGGTATATGGGGTTATTTTTTCGGCATATTCAAACTAAACCAGAGAAGAGACAATAGTCAGTTGTCAACAACTGACTACTGATTGACTACTAATTAAGTAAAGGCAAAAACTTCCTAATTAATCCAATAGTCACGGCTGGTAATTCTAACTGTGGCGTTAATCCCACATCTTCCAATGGTTGAAACACGCGGATTGCTTGGGGATTCTTCTCAGCCAGACGACGACCAATTTCGGGGCCTGTAAACTGTGACTTTTGTCCCCAAATAATCGCAGTGGGAGTGATCAACTGTTGAATGTAAAGGGCTAAATCAAAGCATAAATCACCACGCACAAAAGATAATGCGGCATATTCGGCATTTGGTTGCTGGGCAGATTTTAAGTAAGCCTCAACAATTTCCTCGTATATGCGATTAGACTGGGCAAATTGTCGTTGTTCTAAAAAACTGCGAATCCCGCCACTGGTAGCAATGCCGGTGCTATACAGTAAACGATCTAACACTGGAACACCGACTATTTGGGCAAAAAAGCTGCGGGAGTAGTCTTCACCAAAATCAGAAAGTCCGGCTGGTGTGACTAGAATTAAAGACTTGAATAAATCAGGATAGGCGATCGCTACGCGAATTGTGAAGGCCGCAGTCAAAGAAGATGCGATCGCAGTTACTGGCCCTGTACAAGTCTGCTGCAAAAACTCCCGAATGGTGATCAAATAATCATCAATGCTGTAGTTGCGTACTGGATGCTCAGATCTACCCCAACCGATTAAATCTGGTGCTAAAAGGCGATATTCCGCAGCAAAAGCTGGATAAACTTTCGACCACTCATAGGCAGAAGAACCACCACCAAAGCCATGCAGGAACACTAACGTTTCTCTGTCACGATTTGCGGTCAGATTATCCTGCCAAGGTGAGTTAGTGGCTGTATAGTAAACCATCTTACCTAAAGAGGTAATTATGGAACGTTGCTCAAATCCCTGTGGCTGAAACATAAATCTTGATTACAGTTCTGTGATAATTGCTGGATATGATGGATATTGACTTGATCCCAAAGCGCTGACTTTGTAAATTCCAACTCCTGACAATTGTTATTATTGGCGAATTAATCATTTCCGCACATCTGGCCCCCGTCAGATTAAGTAGATATAAAATTTTAGATTTACTTGTAAAGTTTTAGTGATTTTTTTTGTCCTACCAACAAATATCTTTGCTAGAAATCACCCCGCCACAAGGCTTTTACGATTTTTTTGGGTTAAGTAGTCTCACCTAAAACATAGTGATAATATGCGATTTTCGTGGTAGTCTAAAAGAGAAATCACGGTTAGGTTCAGCGTTGAGAATAGTCAAAACTCTCAATTAAATAAAGCTAATAATGATATTTCTGTATACAGAAATAATAGCTTTTGATGTAATTACTAATCTGATGATGATCGCAGTCATATTTTAATGGGGTGTCATGGTAAAACAGGCTACTCTTCAATCGCAGAAAGAAACAACGTTTGAAGACTCTAAATTTGCACTGGAAAACCATGATCTGCCGAACCAAGTTATGGCTTCATCCAGTCGAGATCAGATTCAGGAAGTAATTGCAGTTACTCAGTTGACTGTACCTACTTGTATTTGTTTAAACTTCGACGACCTAAAATGTTTTGAAACCGTCGAACATCAGTATGAGAGATGGGGAGTCATTTTTGATAATTGCTTGGCAATACAGCCATCAAATCCAGCATTTCCCACCCATTCAGGGCTAACAGTATTGATGAGTTCGCCCAAGAGCAAATTTTTAGTAGCCACTTTCTCATATCCTGTTAACTGTGTAAGTTCATTGGTAACAAGTTCACAGCGGCTAGTTTTGTCTGCATACAACCGCGATGGTCAACTATTAGCACAAACCATACTCCCCACCGGAAATCTTGCCAATACTGACTCTTCAATGCCCCCAAATGCCTTATTATCCGTCACAGCCAAGAATATCCACTCTGTTACCTTCAGCGCCTTTGATGGTCAATTCACCTTAGATAATTTTCGTTTTTGTATTTAATTACACTCGTTATATCCTCAAAAAAGATGCGATCGCTTGGTGATGATCATGAATCGAGGAGACTTAAGCAACAAACGTGGGGAGAGGTGAAGACTGTTACTACTACCACCAAAACCGAAAACAGGTAAGCCCAGTCATGACCAGCACCCGGTGGTCAATTTTGTTGTGGTTATAGTTTGAAAACACGCCCTAGCCAGCCTGATATTCATCCAGAATAAAGTTAACCAGCCATTCCTTGACACTACGGGTGGCGCGGCAATCATCTTCGTTGTAACTTTGGATTACTTCTAGTAAAGTGCGATCGCCTGTTTCTAACCACTGGTCATACCAATAAATACATTTAGCACCACTAGCTTCTTTTTCGCGCCACTCAAAGCCCAACCACCGAGCGATGGCTTTTAAGGCGTAGCTTTCTATGGGTAAGGCTACACTCCGAGTTAATTGTTCATACACATCCACCAATCGATTCAGTACAGGACGCACTGAGGCGTTGGGAGTTTGGTATTGTTTTGCTAGGCGTTTGATTGTATCAAATTCATAGACACAAAAATGATAAATTGGCGCTTCAGGATATTGCCAAACCAAGTCTAAAAATTGTTGCCAAATTGATTCTTCTTCTTCTGGTTTTTCGGCGAGGAAGGAATAAAACTCTTCTGTGTTGGTTTGTCTATTAACTACTAAGACTCCCAACAAATAATTTAAATCTAAATCTGGCTGGGCTTCAATATCAAAGTAAAGCTCTACAGGTGCCGTAAATGTAATATCCTCAGTTGGTAATGGATTGGGTAAAATAAATGGTCGTCTTTCCAGTACAGATTGAGCCTGGACGATGATTTTTGGTGCAACTGAGCTATCGAAACCAGGCAGATTTTCTAAGGTGAGGGGACTGGTATTAGCCAGGGATTCCACGGTGTTGATTGACAAGGCTTGGAGTTGATTGTAACGAACAGGTGTGACTCCTGGTAATAATGAGAGGTGTTTTTGCGATTGGGCGATCGCATAGCATTGACTATACCAATGGCACAAATTACACTTCTGACGGGAAATAAACACCTCTGGTGGTTCTGGTAACTCTAAAGCTTGAATGTACTCCCACAAAATGCCTTGCATCAGTGGTATCCATTTATCTAAACCCACTGCATAATCGCTATTTTTGGTACGCAATATCAGCCAAGCTATTTCCGGCGTCACGCCCTGCATTTTTGCCAAGATTTGGGAGTGAAAGGCGATAACAACTTGATATTCCTGCTTCGGACGCTTACCTAATTCTATGTTGGCCGGAACATACATCCAATCGCCAAAGCAAGACTGTCCTGGCTGTTTTACGAGTAAATCGGGACGGCTCAGGAAGGTATATCTGTCATATCGCGGAGATAATGATATGTCTTCATTGGGTGTGTCTACTAAATCTTGATAATTAGTTAAAAGCACACCTTGATAAATGTACTTAACACCGCGCTGCATTAACTCTAAAGTTGCTGCTTGTGCTGCTTTCCAGTTACCTCGTGGGTAATCTGGTTGATGATAATCGCTCAACCCTGCAATAATACTCAAACGATGAGCGATTTTGTCTTGTTGTAGTTTGACTAGCAACTCATTGGGGGCGTCACGCTGCGGTCTATCGCCGTGAGTATCTAAAACAGGTCGGCGTTTACAGCGTTGATATTGCAGTAGGTGTTCAGCATTAATTAGCATCCCTTTAAGTTAGCAAGAATTAGCTCAATCTGGGCATAAGTAAAGTTGTAAATCAAAAAATATCCTATCGCTGTGGGACGCGACGCGGTAAGCGCAGCAATGCCCGTTAGGGCTTTACGCTGTGGGTGATGGGGTAACGGGATAATGGGGCGAAAGATAGTAAAGTCGTATTGAGTGGCAGACTGGAAGAGAGAAAAAATTGATATTGGCAAATGACTAGTATTTCAGCTGCACAAACCAGATTACATCGCCACCGAGAGCAATTTCCGGCTTTAGCGAATAAAACTTATCTTAATTATGGTGGGCAAGGGCCCATGCCTCAAGGGGCAATGAATGCTATTACCCAGGCTCAAACCTATGTCCAGCAAACAGGCCCCTTTGGCAATGAGGCTTATGCTTGGCTGACTCAAGAAAAGCAAGCTATGAGGGAAGCGATCGCTTCACAGTTGCAAGCACCACCAGAAACCATTACACTCACGGAAAATGTCACTGTTGGTTGCAATATTGCTATGTGGGGTATTGAGTGGCAACCTGGTGACCATATACTGCTTTCCGACTGTGAACATCCAGGGGTGATAGCAACCGCAGAAGAAATTCAACGCAGATTTGCTGTGGAAGTTACTACTTGTCCCTTGAAGTCAACTTTAAATACTGGCGACCCTGTAACAGTGATTGCTCAACACTTGCGCCCTCATACTCGCTTAGTGATTTTAAGTCATGTCTTCTGGAATACAGGTCAAGTTTTACCGCTTGACAAAATTGTAGAAGTATGCGGAGATAATAATTCTTTAGTTTTAGTCGATGCCGCCCAGTCTGTAGGTTTATTACCTTTAAACTTGCCGGAATTGGGTGTAGACTTCTATGCTTTCACCGGTCACAAATGGTTATGTGGCCCGGCTGGTATCGGTGGTTTGTATGTGCGTCCTGAAGTCAGAGACAGCTTGCATCCCACGTTTATCGGTTTGCGAGGCATTACAGTAGATTCTCAAGGTAAACCGGTGAATTGGCAACCCGATGGGCGCAGATATGAAGTATCTACATCAGCGTATTCATTGTATGGGGGATTAACACAGGCGATCGCTATTCATGGACAATGGGGAACCCCAGAGGAACGTTATCAGCAAATTTGCCGCAACAGCAATTATTTATGGGAAAGTTTAACAGCTTTACCCGATGTTCAATGTTTGCGAACTTCTCCCCCCGAAAGCGGTATCGTCTCTTTCCAACTTACCCAGTCAAAACCGCGCATTCATTTTCAGTTAGTACAATTTTTAGAGTCCCAAAAAATCTTAACTCGCACACTTGCTGATCCTGATTGTGTCCGCGCTACTGTTCATTATTTGACTCTAGAGTCAGAAATTGACCAATTGATTGCAGGTATAAAAAAGTTTTGTCACTTGGACTGAATTAACTTTGACACCAGAATTCTACACTGATGTTGCCGAGTGGACTAAAAACTACACTTGGCTATGTTGAAGTTTTTAGCAGACGTCTGTTTGTAATTTCGCCTTGAACTCAAATTTACTTTTGATTGATGCTCTCCTGACTTTTAGTCAGGAGATTCACAATGAGGTTGTAGAGTGACCATTGTTGTTATCTGGGAAAAACAGATCCAACTGAATATCTGAAAATACTGATTTGATTTTAGGCTAACGTGGCGATCGCTTCAAAGATGAAGATGGGTCCTGAGAAGGAGTAATGGACTGGTTAATGGAAATTCGCTCTCCTCACCAAAGTAGCTAGACTTGCAAACAAAATCTCTAAACAAATGATATTTTTATGAACATTATTTTTATAGGATTCAGTATAATCACGGTTTTATCAAGCAAGTTGATGCTTATAAAGTAAATAAATTAGTTCGAGTGTGAGGTAAACAACACATAAACACCCATTAGGATAAGTACTGGTTTTTTATTAATTAACCTTATGCGTGGAAATTGAGCATTTTCATCAATTTTAAGGAAATAAATAATATTTTACAATATGTTGCTTTTAGACAGCCTCTATTGCTAATTGCGTAATTTTACTGGGAAATTAGTCTTCTGTTTACGGTGATGATAATGGCTATTGTTTTCTAATACACAATTGAAATAGACTTTGACAAAAGGTAAGCGTAACTACGAAACATATGCTACGAACTGATACATAGTTTGACTAAGGTTATTTTTGTTGCTGTTGGCTGTGACATTTCACCTTTTAGTGATTTTTCGTACATATTTCAGTTTAGAGTTAGAAAAAACGATATGTCATTTTTTGTACAAAAAAACACAGTAAATACTTAGAAAAACACATCTAATTCATCTATCTTCATAATTTATGGTGAGTAATCATATACTTGCAATCCCTGAATCATGTGATTGCACTGATTTTTGGCGACTATGGCAGGAGTATCGAAATTATCTTTATCGTTGCTGCCTTAAGTGGATGAGTGGGAACTCTACGGAAGCTGAAGATGCTCTGAGTCGGATAATGCTCAAGGCTTGGAAAAAGGTACAACAGTATGCAGGAAAAATTACTAACTATAAGGCTTGGCTAACAAAACTGGCTCATAACCTATGTGTAGATATTAATCGAGAACGCGATCGCGGCGCTAACAAATTTGAGAATATAGAAACGATTGGTGAAGAACAAAAGCTAGTTTGGACTGACGATACGCCACAAAGAACTTTAGAGACAGACGAAAAAAACATTGTCATTTGTCGTGCCATCGAGAATTTACCACATCGGCTGCGCGAGACATTTATTTTGCATTTTTATCAAGAACTTTCTTATTTAGAGATAGCCCAACAGCAGGATATTTCTTATCAAAATGTCTGCAAGCGTGTCTCTCAGGCGAGGGGAATTTTACTGATTGAGTTAAAGAAATATTTTATTGGGGAGAATAAGACGGATACGGATTTAGTAGTTCCACCACCTACAACAAAGCCAGTAAGAGAAGAAATATTCCAGGGGAATCAAACAGTTACCCCATGTGATAGTGAGACCGTAGTTTCTGTTGTGGTAGCGGAAGAAAAGAGTGATATTGATAAGTCACCACAGGAAGATTCAACTTGTGTCATGGATGCATCAGATGTGGAATTAGAAATACAAAGAGATAGTTATCTGTATATTGATGCAGTGCTGTGCGACAAGCAGCCAATAGCAATTTTGGCTTTAGCGCAAATAGAAACTGCAAATTGTGGTAATTGCTATCTGACGGTAAAGAAGGAACAACAATGGCCTCTTTTGGGGAAAGGATCAGGGTAAGCTCATCTAATTTGGTATAGAGAAAACTTGACATAACAAAGAAAA
>NZ_CAWUDM010000135.1:0-13417 GCF_963920855.1 Nostoc sp. CCY0012
GGCAGGGGGGCAGGGGGGCAGGGGAGATAAAACTAAAACTACCCACAATTAATTCCACTCGGCTTTAAACCTGATCTTTTGGTAAAAGTTACTTCAAGAAAAGGAATAGGTGAGCCAGCCCGGTCTGTGGTGCCAACAAAGAGGGACTGGCGAAACCGTTCGCGCAGCGTCTCCGATAGGAGAAGGGGAATAGGTAACAGGAATTTACTATGGTTTTGTGATTTTTAGTACAAACACCACCAATAGATTTTAGATTCTTTAATCCCAAAATCGGCTGACTCTATCTTTACTTTTACACTTTTACCTTTTAACGATAACTTGCTTATCCTTGCCACCGCTGAATGGGAATACAGTCAATGTCAAGTTGATCTAAAGCACGAGCAACTACAAAATCAACTAAATCTTCAATGGTTTGAGGATTGTGATACCAAGCAGGAATGGCAGGGACAACTCTGACACCAGCCTCGGCCAATGTTGTTAAATTCCGCAGGTGAATCAAGCTAAAAGGAGTTTCCCGAGGAACGATAACCAGCTTACGTCCTTCTTTAATTTGTACATCTGCGGCTCGCTCTAGTAAGTCAGAACTCAAACCAACTGCCAGCTTTGCTACCGTACTCATGCTGCATGGCATGATGATCATCCCCAAGGTACGAAAAGATCCACTAGCGATCCCGGCTCCCACATCACCCCAAGGATGGCAGCTTAGTTTACCCCCAACAGCAACTCCCGCTTGTTCTCGCCAGAATTGCTCTTGTCCGGTTGGGTCTGCTGGCATTCTGATTTCCTGTTCTGCTTGCCAGACCATGTAAGTTGATTTAGAGGCCACAAGCTCAATCTCATAGTCTGCTGTGAGCAAGTATTTGAGAGCGCGCACAGCGTAGATGAGACCAGATGCACCTGATACGCCTAAGATAAGGGGTTTGGAGTGATTTGACACGTGGTTATTTTCTGGAGATGGGGAGTTGGGGAGGTGGGGGAGTTGGGGGAGCAGGGGTGAAGTTTCTGCCTCATGAGCAATGACTATTCCCCCGGCAATTTATTCATCCTCAGCATAAGCATCTAAATCACTGGGTAAGTAGATATCTGAGCCATCACCGTTGGCATCATTAACTCCTAATCCTTTTATGGCATCACTGCTGACAGTTACTAAGTCAATTTGCTGGCGATAGTAATCGACACTTTTAACTTGTACGGCTACGCGATCGCCTAGTCTATAAGAAGCGCGATTTTTTCGGCCAAATAATGCTTGTTGTCTAGCACGGTATTCGTACCAATCGTCTTTGAGGGAACTGACGTGTACTAGTCCTTCTACTCGTAAAGGTGCGCTCTTGTCTTCACCAGGCGGGGATTCTGCTGCGGGGACTTCAATTTCTACGAAAAAGCCGTATGATTGCACGCCAGTAATCACGCCTTGGAAGACTTGACCGATGCGCTGTTTCATGAGTTGGGCTTTTTGCAGTCCCGCTAAGTCGGCTTCGGCTTCTTGGACTTCTTTTTCGCGGTCGTTGATTTGGATGATCACCCGATTTAAATCACTTTGGAGTTCTTGTTGCAACTCTGGCGGGAGAACGTTCCAGTTGATTTCGTCATGGGAGGAAGAGTGACGCAGGTTAACACGGTCTTTGACGCGGGTGTTGCGGCGATCGCGGCCATGTTCTATGAGCCTATAATATACTCTCTGCATCAGTAAATCTGGGTATCTTCGTAAGGGAGAACTACAGTGGGTATATTGCTCTAGTGCCAATCCAAAGTGTGAGCTTTTAGTGGTGCTATAGGTAGCTGGCTTCAGTGTATCTTGTAACAAATAAGTCAGGACTTGCTCCGATGGAGATTCGGCAAAAGCTCTAATTAATTGTTGATAATCTAAGGGTTGCAGTTCTACATCTGCTTCTAGTGACAGTTCTACCCCTAAATTAATGGCCAATTTCAGCATTTCTTGGACATCTTCGGCATCGGGTGTACCCTGAGTTCGCCATATACCAGGTATACCTAATGCACTGAGATGTTTTGCCATTAATTCGTTAACTAGTAGCACCAATTCGGTCAAGAGCGATAGCGTAGCGCTCCGTAGGAATCGCACAGGTAACTCACTAACTAATACTGCCCCTAAAATCCCTTCATCGTTGTAGGGGTTTTGATTGGGTGGCAAATTTAACTGCAAGCTACCCCGATTTAACCGTAGTTGTTTGATTACTTTTCGCAAGGTTTCTAGGTCTTGCAACATTTCTACTATTTTGGGCGATGCATCTTGAGATTCACCTGTGAGGATGGCTTCTGCTTGTTGGCGACTCAGAGTGGCGTCTACGTTAATCACGCTGGGTTGAATTTGCCAATCCGAGATTTCTCCCGACTCTGGCTCAATGGCAATCAAAAACGATAAAGACAGGCGATCGCTTCCAGGTACAAATGAACAACGTTCTGCCACTGCTTCTGGTAACATTGGGAGTACTAAGTCTCCCAAATACACCGACCTTCCCCGCTTCACTGATTCTCTATCTAGAGCTTCATCAGGTTGTACATAATGGGAAACATCAGCAATATGAAAGCCCAAAAGCCAATCACCTTCTTCTGTTTTTTCTAAACTCAAAGCATTTTCTACTACCTTGCTGTCACCATTTACACCTGCAATGGTGAAGGTAAATAAATTGCGTAAATCTAGTTTGTTTTTTAGATCGGCTTTTAACAGTCTTTTAGGCAACTTGGCGGCTGCATCTAAAACCGTTTCGGGGAAATTACGGGATAGGTCATGCTTACAAGTTACCAAATCTATATCAGCAGCAGCTTCGGCATCGCTACCCAAGATTTGCACCACTCGACCCAAGGGAGGATATTGTGCTAAGGGATAACGCAACACTTCCACATGGGCTAAATGATCAATTGCTTCTTCTAATTTCATGCCGTTTGTTTGCAATTTCAGTTCAAACAGCAGTCGATCATCTAAAGGTACAGCCCGGAATCCACTGTCTACTGGCTTAATTCGTGCTAATAAAGTGTGGTTAGAACGCTCGAGAATCAGCTTGACTTCACCTTCGGGAGAACGGCGACGACTTCCTTCTTTGAGAACTCTTACCAAAACGCGATCGCCATTCCAAGCATTACTTAAATGACTTTCACGGATATAAATATCCTCGGCCCCTTCTACATCTTGAATGGCAAAGCAAAAGCCTTTACTAGAACACCGGAGTTTTGCTTCGATCATTCCCTCTTCTGTCACCCGGCGATATTTGCCGCGTTCTTTCACCAAAATCCCGATTTTTTCCAGTACTTCCAGAGCAATGTGAAGTTTTTGTAAACTATTTTCATCCTCGCAACCTAGTTTCTTTTCCAAAACTTTACGAGCGACCAATTTATCATCAGTGAAATTGGCAAGGAGTGTAGCGATAGAAAATTCCATGCAGTGAACCGACCTTTGGTCAAAACATCATTTTTCATTTAATCTGGTTTTTTTCTGTATACCCTCAAGGCTTACAGAAAATAGTGCTGCTACCTTAAAAGTCAAAAGACTTATTTATCTGTAGCTTTCGACTTATTGTCAGATGGTCGGTTACTTCTACCCAACTGCACTAGCCGGAAACGAATTGCCTTAAGGCAGGGTTCATGTTTCAGGTAAGGAAGCCGACACACCTTTACAGAAAGCCGCTTTGCATCTACGAACTTCTCACTGCAAAGTAATTTCAAAGTTCACATGAGTTTAATTTCCTTAAAGTAACCCAAACTTAATACAGTACGCCTGATGGCATATGCCCTACTAGGTAATTGCGCTTAGGGTTTTTGAGAGGCTGGGTTGGGATAACTCTCCACACTGCCCAAAAGCGCTATCAGGGTAAACTATAGATGTTTGATTGTTGAGCTTGAAGGTAATTTCACGCCATGAGACTCTGATTTATCATAAGGACAAACTGCCCATAGACTCGATTTTCCCACATGTAGAATCGGTAACAATCGAGTAAGCAGTTTAGCAAGCAGTGAGGATGAACCTTATCTCCATTATTGTAGATTTAGAGCGTACTTCCAGGAAATAGTTCCGGATATATAATTGGGTAATTAGTATAGCATTTAAGGGGTAACCACCTAGAATTAGTTATCATTAAATAAAAATTGGAGCAACCAACGCCTACTGCTACAATCGGGACACAGTTGAGTGCTGAGTCCTGAGTTATAAGGGCTAAGTCAGAAAGAAACTTCTGTTTTTTTTGTGAGAGACACAGGAAAAAGTAGTCTACTGTTTAGTACAGAACAGAGTTTAAATTGGTGGCAGTATTATGTTGGCTCAATTCCAGAGCTTATATCCCAACGGCAATATTATTTCGGAATTAGTCCAAATTTTTCAAGGAAAATATATTGTCCGAGTCAGTGTCCAAATTGAAAACGTAACCCGTGCTACTGGTATGGCTGGGGCTGAAACCGTAGAAGCAGCAGAAGACCAAGCCAGAAACCGAGCATTGATGGTTTTAGGAATCAGTAATTCTCCAGAAACCTCGGTAGCATTTACGAAAAAATCAACATCCCCAGTGCAGTTAAATCCTCCCTCACCAACCATAAAGGTGGGATTAAATGAGCCGACTTATTCCCCTGTCATCGATGAAGACTTTGGCAGTAGTCCGTGGTCTAAGTCCAGTAGCAAAGAAATTTCTTTACCGCCTGTCAATGAACAGAACATCAAACCAGAAACAGTCATCAGTGACACTTACAAGCAGGATATAAATTCAGATTTGCCCATGACTGACAACCGGGAATCAGCATTTGATGCCCCAGTAGAAAGCTGGGAAATGATGGCTGATAACCCACCGGAAAAGACAAACTTGTCAGAAAGTTTTACTAGTAACGTCACACCATTTACACCGCGCAGTTATACCCCGCCAGAGAATGTGGCCACGCACACCGGGGGAGGAAAGAAAAAGAAGAAAAGCGAACCAGTAGATTTATCTGATGTTATTGCCAAAACCGATGTGGAACTTCAGCGCTTAGGCTGGACAGCAGAACAAGGACGAGAACATTTGATTAAAACCTACGGTAAGCGAGGACGCACTTTGCTAACCGAAGAAGAATTATATGGGTTTCTCAAATATCTGGAATCTCAGCCAGACCCAGTGGCGGGGTTTTGAGATGGGGACTGGGGAAGTAATTGTGGTAGAAGCCTAAATTCTTCTCCCCTACTCCCCATTCCCTACTCCCCATTCCCTACTCCCCTCTAATTATTGAGAACAGCAGCGGGACGACTACCAGCAGCGTGACGGTCAATCACTTGGTCAATTAAGCCATATTCCTGGGCTTCTTCTGGTGACATAAAGAAGTCGCGTTCGGTATCTTCAGCAATGCGCTCAATTGGTTGACCAGTATGTTCGGCTAAATATTCATTTAGTCGCCGCTTGTGGTACAAAATTTCCCGCGCCTGAATTTCAATATCAGTCGCTTGTCCTTGAGCGCCACCTAGAGGTTGATGAATCATAATCCGAGAATGAGGTAGACTCATCCGTTTACCCTTAGCACCTGCACTGAGGAGGAAAGCGCCCATACTGGCTGCTAGTCCAGTACAAATGGTACAGACATCGGGGCGGATATGATTCATGGTGTCGAAAATTCCCATGCCAGCCATTACCGAACCACCGGGAGAATTAATATACATATAAATGTCTTTCTCCGCGTCTTCGGCATCCAAAAACAGCAGTTGGGCAACAATCAAATTTGCCAGGTTGCTATCGACCTGTTGTCCCAAAAAGATAATGCGCTCACGCAACAGTCGTGAGTAAATATCAAAGGCGCGTTCGCCTCGACCCGATTGTTCAACAACGATAGGAATCATGCAGCGTGCTTGTAGCTATTTTATTTACATCTATCTTATCTATGTCAGCGGCTGATTGCTGTCCTCACCCAAAAGTCAATCAATCTATCATCTAATTGGCGGATGTAAAAAACGCCTCTAGGCACTTTTTATAGAAGAGCAACGTCTAAATATATATCTCTACGCGGTTAGGGAGGAAAAATTTAAAATCTCTAGCGATGTTCACTATTAACCCTGTAGATATGCTCCGGTACGTTCACACCAATTTCTGGAATTAGATTTATTAAATAATTTGGATGATTTTTGATTTTGGTAGCGTAGTGAGCAGACTACGGGACAAAAGTTTCTTTAGTAAATTTCTGTCAACTATTGGTAAATATTTAAATATTTTTTTAGTTTATTGTTGAGCAATTATCCGGTGCATTTGATCAATTCCGGTAAACCAATAGTACGGCGTGTATTTACAGTGATTCATCCTACTTGAAATGCTACTCACAGAAGGAGAACTGCCATGCTACAAAAACTTGTGCAAGCTGCCATCATTACCTTTTTGCTGCACCTGATAGCAGGATTGAACCCCCATACTAGAATGCAGATGAGGGCAACATCATCGACACCAGACACGCCAGCAACACTTGTCAGTTTGTTGTTAAGGCCTTTTAAGTAAGCTAATCTCATTCATTTTTCCAGACTGATTCGCTTGTAGTAAGGGCTACCCTACGGGTTCTGCGAAGCAGTACAGCCCTGGTTTTATGCAACTTCAATGCTCATGAGCTTAGTAGTTAGCTAGTTCATACGTAGATTGACCAATTGATACTTTGATACCTTAATATCTAAGTTACTGGTCAAGTTTCTGATGTTTGGATAGGTGGGACTCGGCTAAGACTTGGAGGAAAAGGCTAGACTGAGCAAAGAAGGCAACTATCTGTATAGAATTATGACTAATCGCCTTGCTGAAGCTCAGAGTCTCTATCTTCGTAAACACGCCGAAAACCCTATTGATTGGTGGCCTTGGTGTGATGAAGCTCTCGCAACTGCTAGGGGACAAAATAAACCTATCTTTCTTTCTATTGGTTATTCCAGTTGTCACTGGTGTACTGTCATGGAAGGTGAGGCTTTTTCTGATTCAGCAATAGCTGAGTATATGAATACCAATTTCCTGCCGATTAAAGTAGATAGAGAAGAAAGACCTGACCTTGACAGCATCTATATGCAGGCTTTGCAGATGATGAGTGGTCAAGGAGGTTGGCCCTTAAATGTCTTTTTATCTCCAGATGATTTAGTACCGTTTTACGCTGGAACTTACTTTCCTTTAGAAGCCCGCTATGGTCGTCCTGGCTTTTTACAAGTCTTGCAAGCCCTGCGCCGCTACTACGATACAGAAAAAGCAGATTTAAGCCAACGCAAAGCCGTAATTATTGAATCGCTCCTCACCTCTGCGGTGTTGCAAAATGGCGCTGCACCAGAAGTTCAAGAACATGAATTACTCCAGCAAGGTTGGGAAACTAGCACGGGTATAATTACGCCCAATCAATCTGGTAATAGTTTTCCCATGATTCCTTATACAGAATTGGCATTGCGGGGAACTCGTTTTATGTTTCCGTCTCGTGATGATGGCAAGCAAATTTGCACTCAACGGGGACTAGATTTAGCTTTGGGCGGTATTTATGACCACGTGGGGGGTGGTTTTCACCGCTATACTGTTGATCCCACTTGGACAGTGCCTCATTTTGAAAAGATGCTCTATGACAATGGTCAGATTGTCGAGTATCTAGCGAATTTGTGGAGTAATAAAGTACAAGAACCAGCATTTGCACGGGCGGTAGCGGGTACTGTGGAATGGCTACAACGAGAAATGACTGCCCCAGAAGGTTATTTTTATGCAGCGCAAGATGCTGATAGTTTCACTAGCCCCACAGATGTGGAACCGGAAGAAGGAGCATTTTATGTCTGGAGTTACAGCGAACTAGAACAACTGTTAAAGTCAGAGGAACTGACAGAATTACAGCAACAGTTTACAGTAACTCCTCAGGGTAACTTTGAAGGTAAGAATGTTTTACAACGTCGCCATCCGGGAGAACTAAGTACCACATTGGAAACTGCATTGGGCAAGTTATTTGCGGCTCGTTATGGTGAAAAGCCAGAGTCACTGAAAACTTTTCCCCCGGCTAGCAACAATCAAGAAGCAAAAACTGTTAACTGGCCAGGGCGTATTCCTTCGGTGACAGATACGAAGATGATTGTGGCTTGGAATAGCTTGATGATTTCTGGGTTGGCTAGGGCTTCTGGTGTGTTTCAACAACCGTTATATGCGGAAATTGCCGCCGGTGCAGCCAAGTTTATTTTAGAACATCAGTTTGTGGATGGACGTTTCCACCGACTCAACTATCAAGGACAACCGCATATTTTAGCCCAGTCTGAAGATTACGCCTTTTTTATTAAAGCATTGCTGGATTTACAAGCTTGTATCCCTGAGGAAAAATACTGGTTAGAAAAGGCGATCGCACTGCAAACCGAATTTAATGAGTATCTCTGGAGTATAGAATTAGGTGGTTACTACAATACCGCCAGTGATGCCAGTCAAGATTTAATCGTGCGGGAACGCAGTTATGCTGATAATGCTACACCCTCAGCCAATGGAATTGCGATCGCTAACCTAGTTCGTCTGGCTTTACTTACAGATAATCTCCATTACCTTGATTTAGCCGAACAAGCATTAAAGGCGTTTAGTAGTGTAATGCGTAGCGCTCCCCAAGCCTGTCCTAGCTTGTTTACAGCCTTAGATTGGTATCGTAATGCTACTTTGATTCGGAGTACTACTGACCAGATAATTCCTCTAATTCCCCAGTATTTACCTGTTTCTGTGTTTTCTGTCATCTCAAACTTACCAGCAGGTAGTGTCGGTTTAGTTTGCCAAGGTTTGCAGTGTCTAGAACCAGCAGCAAGTGACGAGCAATTGTTACAGCAAGTGCAGCAGAGTCAGATTAGGGCGTGAGGGAGATGGGGATAAATCATAGTTTCTTGAGGAGTGAGGACTCAGGACGTTTAAGTGCTATTATTCTGGCGGGTGGTAAGAGTTCTCGTATGGGACAGGATAAGGCTTTGATGGCTGTTGAGGGAGTACCGTTGTTGCAACAAATTTGTAGTGTTGCCGCTGATTGTGCAAATACTATTTATGTAGTCACCCCTTGGCCGGAACGGTATCAACACTTAGTTTTACCTCGTTGTCAATTTATCAAAGAAGTACCTTTGCTCTTAGCTGACAAAAAAGCACAAAGCCAGAAAAATCAATTTCCCCAAAGCCACGGGCCACTGGTAGGATTTGCCCAAGGGTTAGCGCAAGTGCAAACAGATTGGGTGTTGTTGCTAGCTTGTGATTTGCCTCGGTTACAGGCTGGGGTATTGCAGTCCTGGGCGGCTGAACTGGATAATGTAGAGGATGAGGCGATTGCGGCTTTGGTGCATCATACTCAAGGGTGGGAACCTTTATGTGGCTTCTATCGCCGGCGCTGTTTACCTCTACTGTTAGAGTTTATCAATCAAGGCGGGCGATCGTTTCAAAAGTGGTTGCATCAGCATCCTGTAAAAGTTTTGCCTTTACCCGCGTCTGAGATGTTGTTTAACTGTAATACCCCAGAAGATTGGGCTTCCATCTCTTTAAAATAATTCTGTATTTTGCGAGAAATTATCTATATTTGTGATCTATCAAACAATACTTTTGGGGAATATTACTATATATTAATTAAAGCTTTTCTAAATAAACCTTGTATAGACCCAGGCGAGTAGTGCAGCTAAATTTTCTTGATAGGATATTTGCTGACATTTTTACTCGCTTTTTCACATCTTACTATACAGCAAATAACATTATTATTTATTATTAATATAACACGACTTACGTAACCAACCACGTATTTCCGTCATTGCGACCGTAGGGAAGCAATCTCAAAGGCTTGATTTTCGTAGCTAGTGCGTAAGTCCTATATAAATAAGTTGGACGAAATAAATTAAACTGTGTGCAGCAATGTAAAATTCTGAAAATTGAGTTCCTGGTAGACGGCTCTAGAGCTTTTTTTGTGAATTTGACAGATGATGCTCAGTTTGCTTTTATTTAAATTTATAGTTACTAAGGAAGTTTAGTATGTACAATCGGAGGATTTTATCTGCGGTAGCATTTTTGTTGAGTATATTTCTAATTGCTTGTAATACTGCAACCACTCAGCAGCCATCAGCACCATTGAATCCGACATCGCAACCATTAACAGCAGCATCTGCTACAAGAGTTGTGGCTCTTTCCTCTCTGGCTACAGATATTATTTATAACCTCGATGAAACCAAACTAGTGGGTATTACGGGGAGTAAATTATTTAATGATGATCCCAGATTGAATAGTCTTCCTCGTGTGAGCGAAGGCCAAAGTCCTCCTAATTTAGAAAAGATTATTGCCCTCAAACCAGATTTAGTTATTGGTGCAGAAGGTTTCTCTACCCAACCAATTCAAAGACTCCAGGAGTTAGGAATTTCTACTTTGCTTACAAAAGTAAATAGCTGGGATTCTTTAGAAGAACTCACTCAAAAACTGGCTCAGTTAATTGATGCTGATCCCCAACCTTTGTTAAATCGGTATAAAGAATTTTTACCAGATAATTTGACTCAGAGTCCTTCTACTTTAGTTTTGGTTAGCCGTCAACCGATTTTAGCACCAAATAAAAACAGTTGGGCTGGGGATTTATTGACAAAATTTCAAGCGAAAAACTTGGCGGCAGAATTACAAGGTCAAAGTCCAGTTGGAGGCTATGTAACTTTATCAGCCGAGAAGGTTTTAGAAGCAAATCCAGAGGTAATTATTGTGGTCAATCCTCCACAAGGTGGTTCAGAACAGGATGTTTTAGATTCATTTAAAAAAGAACCTTTTTGGCAGCAATTACAAGCAACTAAAAATAATCGAGTTTATCTGTTCGACTATTACGGATTAGTAAATCCCGGTAGTATTAATGCCATCGAAAAGGCTTGTCAACAGCTTAAGCAAGATGTAGTAGAGGCTAGAGGTTAGGGGAATATCTGGGTTTTGGGCATCAGTGGCTATGCCTAGCGATAGCTCAAGTGCTGTTTCTTGGATGCCCGGAGGGCTTTTGTCAGTTCGCTACACTGTGTCGAAGGTATTTTGCTAGATTATGATGCTACTGTTAACAGATTCACAGGAGTGCCTTCATCTTACTGAGAATTAGGCAATACCTTTGTTGTGGAATGCTACGTAAACGTGGGCTTTGCCAATGCCCCAACTCAGTGATTTTGCATATATCCAGAAAATCCTTAATCAAGATTTTTTACAAAAAATTTTATGGATTCTTCCGAGTTATTAGATACCATCACACACCTGATTGACCAAGCCGAACAAGGAGAAATAGATCCTTGGGATGTCCAAGTAATTGCGGTGATTGACCGTTACCTAGAACTAATGGCACCTCAGTCCACAGCTAGAGGTTATGAAGCTGATTTGTCGCAATCTGGACAAGCTTTTTTATCCGCATCGATGCTTGTATTGTTCAAGGCTAATACTTTGATGCAATTATCTTCAGTAGAAGAGGCACAGGAAGATATAGCGGATGATTTGATGTCAGAAGGGGAAGATGGGTTATTACATCACGCCCATCGTCTGCAATTAGAACGACACATACGCCGTCGTCCATCAGCTATGCCACCAGCAAAGCGCCGTGTCACCTTGCAAGAGTTAATCAAACAATTGCAGATTATGGCGAACCAGCTAAAATTGGCTCAGAAGGTCAGCAAACCTGTCCGCCCTAAGCGTCAATCCAGTGTGCAAAATATGCGAGAGGCGTTAGAGTTAGCACATCAGGAAAATCTGACGGAAGTAGCTGGGGAGTTAGAACAAGTATTGCGTTGTTCGGCAAGAGAGTTCCTGATAGAACAAAATAGTTTGAATCTTGAACAACTTGTACAGTTGTGGACTCAGACAAAGCAACCACAGCCAAATAATTCTGCGCATCACTCAGAACACAGCCACCTAGTTAGTGTGTTCTGGGCCCTCTTACTGCTATCAGCTCAATCCAAAGTAGAGTTATCACAAGATGAGTTTTATCAAGAGATTCAAATTCGCTTACTCACAGATGCGACTAACACTGCCAAAGCCTTGACGGCCGAAGAACTCAACTAGTCTCAACCATTCCTATAGCTAACTTATAGCCTTGTATTTATCCAAAACCAAACTGCCAGTATATTGAAACGATCCGCGATCGCTTGTAATCTGGCCATACCTGAGAGGTTGCAATAACTAGTGCATTACTGTTATCCCTGTTTTTAGGAGTTACTTAGAGCAGCAATAAGAACTGATGATTAAGTACCATTCAATAAAAGTAAACTGGCTTGTGGTTGAGGAATAAAATTTTATGAAAGCGATGATTCTCGCGGCGGGTAAGGGTACTCGCGTTCGTCCCATTACCTACACAATTCCCAAACCGATGATTCCCATCCTGCAAAAGCCAGTGATGGAATTTCTCTTGGAACTTTTACGTCAACATGGATTTGACCAAATTATGGTCAATGTTAGCCATTTGGCAGAGGAAATTGAAAATTATTTCCGTGACGGTCAAAGGTTTGGCGTAGAAATTGCCTATTCTTTTGAAGGCAAAATTGATGATGACGGCAAACTGGTGGGAGAAGCAATTGGTTCTGCTGGAGGAATGCGCCGCATTCAAGACTTTTCACCATTTTTTGATGATACCTTTGTAGTCTTGTGTGGTGACGCGTTAATTGACCTAGATTTATCTGCGGCTGTGAAGTGGCATAAATCCAAAGGGTCAATTGCAACGATTATTACCAAAACCGTTCCACCCGAAGAAGTTTCTAGTTACGGTGTAGTCGTCACTGACGAAGAAAGTCGTATTAAAGCTTTCCAAGAAAAACCCTCTACAGAAGAAGCTCTCAGCACCAATATCAACACTGGTATTTATATTTTTGAACCAGAGGTGTTTAACTACATCCCTTCTGGTGTTGAGTATGACATTGGTGGTCAGTTGTTTCCTAAACTAGTAGAAGTTGGTGCGCCCTTCTACGCCATTGCGATGGATTTTGAATGGGTAGATATTGGTAAAGTACCAGATTACTGGCGAGCAATTCGCGGTGTCCTACTAGGCGAAATTAAAAACGTCCAAATTCCTGGTAATGAAGTCGCCCCCGGTATCTATACTGGCTTAAATGTTGCGGTGAATTGGGACAAGGTGGATATCACAGGCCCAGTTTACATTGGTGGCATGACCAGGATAGAAGACGGAGCTAAAATCGTTGGCCCAGCCATGATTGGGCCGAATTGCTGGATATGCAGCGGCGCCACAGTAGAAAACAGCGTCATTTTTGAATGGTCACGCTTGGGCCCAGGTGCAAGACTGGTTGATAAGTTAGTGTTTGGTCGTTACTGCGTAGATAAAACCGGAGCAGCCATAGATGTCCAGGCTGCTGCTTTAGACTGGCTAATTACCGATGCTCGTCAAGCACCACCATCGGAAACTCCGCTGGAACGTCAAGCAATTGAGGAATTGCTGGGGACGAATGTGACTTAGGGTTTAGGACAAGGGGACAAGGGGACAAGGGGACAAGGAGACAAGGGGACAAGGGGACAAG
>NZ_CAWUDM010000136.1:0-13337 GCF_963920855.1 Nostoc sp. CCY0012
TTTCTCAAATTGTTGCCACATCTCATCTTCAACTGCCTTGTCACCCGTTAAGGGGATCAACCCACTCTAGTTAGGGCTTGCTGAGTAAAGCTAGAACCGCTTCTCAATAAGGGTTTCGCGGATTTTGGAAATAAAAAAGTGCAAGGTTATGGCATTTAGAGCCTCAAAATCCTTGCATTTCTATGGAAAATCAGGGGGTGAATTTGGAAACCAATCTCCCAAACCACCATTTTTCGCACTGTGTGGCATCTAGGTTCGCTTTGGGTACTTATTCAGCAAACCCTAGTTATTTCAACCGACCCTTAGCCAGAATGCTTGTTGAAATAATTATCTGCCCAACCTATGCTCAGATAATGACGCTCTTTCAACCCACCCCTAGTCGGGATGGTTGTTGAAACTCTAGCTACAACAAATCCCTTAATTCAGCAAAGCCTTTCAACCCACCCCTAGTCGGGATGGTTGTTGAAACCGCGCCCGTCTAGACCCTTGCCAATACAGGTTTCCAGATGCGATTTTGGCAAACCTGTTTAAATACCTGCTTTTTCTGCTCTCAAGTGAGGACATTCATTAATACTCAAATGAGTCAAATCAATACTGGACAAGGGATTCCATGTTTTGGCAGACCCCCTGGGTTTTTGCCCCCGCTTATGGTTTGCCAAAAAAATATTTAGGAGGGTTCCCCCGACGAAGGGGGTGATTCAGTAGCCACCACTGTGGTAATCCACACCGTTATGAATAACGGCTACAGCTAAAGCCTTACTCCTTATTGCTGGGAGCGCACCTATCCTATCTATAGAATTCTACAGATAGCAGCATCAGAAGCGGGCAGCTACCAGGGTCAGAAAGCATGACGGTCTTCCAACCGCCAAACTAACCCAGATTTTTCACAGTACATTGGCTCCAAAGAGCATGAACTGCGGCGCTGTTATATCTATATTATATTTTCAAGGTTCGGATGGGTAAATTAAACTAAAGCGGCTTGGCGTTCTTGGTAAGCAAAGAGAGCTAAACCTCGCGCTTTGTCTTCTGGACTGCCTCTGATTGGCTGTGTACCAATTTCCGTAGAAATTCCGGCTTTTGCAGCTTTGCATTGAATACTTTCAATTAATCGTCCATAACTCCAGCTATGAACGCTTATGCGGTATTGTTTGGCATATTCTTGTTGACCTTCTTTGTAGCCAGGACATTTTTTCTCTGCTCTGGATTGGATTTCACTACTGATTTGCTCCCGCATATCAGGGAGTTTTGGGACAACTATGCTACCTGCTTGATAAGTTTTGGCGATCGCCACAATTGCATCAGCCAATAATCTATCCACATATTGCCCTAACTCTGATTCTCCAAAGGAGTTGGGCGCATTCTGTTTCTGAGCTTTATGACGTTCGTGAGATAGGCGTTGCTGTTGTTGTCGCTGGCGATTAAGAAGGTTGTAGTGTTTGCCAAGCAGTTGTTTGACGCTGCGATAAGCTAGAACTTCATTTTTAACAACATCCACTACAGCTAGTGTTACTGGCTTTTCTAGACCAAAACTAACACCAACTAAGATTGAGGGTTGACCTTGATAGTTAGGCTTGCTGGGACGAGGGAAAGGGTTATTAATCCTATCTAGCGTGGATTGCTGACGAGTGATAAAAGCTTGCTGTTTATCATTGAGGTCTTCTTTCTGTTTCGCTTTTGTTAAAGTTTCGGTTATTTTTGTGCTTTTCTCATCGACTACCTGTTGAGTGCCTTCAGTAGTCCACATCCGAGTATCTAAAGTACAGTAAAGATGCAGTTGATTTACTTTCCAGGGTTCACCTTTTTCTTTTCCTGGCGACCAAGCAAGCCTTCCTGAACGCAGCGTAAACAAACTGCTTGAGTATTTGTTTTTACTATTACGTTTAATTTCTTGATCTTCTAGAAAGCGTTGAAAGTAGTGTAAATGACGCTTATCGCAGTAAATTTCAAACGTAAGTTTCCCCAAGCCATTGAATCGAACAAAGAGACGACCTTTGTCATTTTTTAACCATGTCATATCTTCGTTAGATTCGTAAGCTACTGGAAAAGGAACATTAGCAGTTTTTCTTAAAAGTGCTGCTTGCCAAGCTTTTGTCTCATTTTCATTTTGAGGTACATTGGCTGTAGCCATTTCTAAAGTTTCTAGCCACTCTTCTCCTGTCAAGTCTCTACCTTTAGGTAAACGGCTTTGGAGTTGGTCTTTTAATCGCTCAATTTCTATTTCCTTTTTGCGTTTATTTCTAGTAAATTCTTCTGGGTCTTCGTTGAGTTCACTGATTTGACAGTTATTTTTTAAGAGGAATACTAAGGCGCAACGAGTAAGAGGATCTTGTGTTTCTTCGTAAGTGTTAATAAGTATTTGGAAAAGTGAAGATTTTTTAGATTTTTTTTCCTTTCTCTGGTTGTTATTCTGCTCGGACTGAGTAGTAAATTTGCTAAGAAGTTCGGTGGCTTTAGTACGAATTACATCTAAGCTACACTGGCTTTCTTGTTCGAGTTCAAGATCACTTTTGAGAATTTTGAGCCAACGTTCTTTCCCTTCTATTTGGCGCTTTCTTCGTTTTTGCAAAGCGAACCAAGATTTATATACATAATCTACTAGAGCGATCGCACTTGTGTAAAAGCGTCCAGGTTGAACTGCAAAACGCTCTTGAGTTTTGAAGGAGTTAACAAGTGTTTTGAGTAATCCAGTAGGGATTCTGCCTTTATCTAGCCAGGTTTCAAATTCTGGGTGTTTTCCTACCTGTGCCAATAATTCATTTATAAGTGGTGTATTTTTTTCTGCCATCAGTTCCCACAGTTGACGGAGGGTTTCTTCTTCAGCAACCAGGCGACATTGAATTGTAATAACGCTCATGGTGTCCTCAGCTTTGTGGTTTCGGTAAAACTGACAGGGTTGTTAATTGTTTTTTTGCTTACTACATTATAGCGCAATGACGTAATAGCGCGATACCGCAAATGTGTTTTTCCTGAGAGGCTGTGCAAAAATGAAAGCCGCAAGCTTTGGCTTCAAATTAGGATGGCAGAAGAAACTAGAGAAGTTCGGGGGAGACTCCCTAAAGACTTAAAAATCGCGTTTGAAATTGCCTGTGCGCGTCTGGAATTGACGCAGACTGCGGCTTTGGAGGAGGCGATTAGAGATTGGTTGCAAAAAAAAGATTCCCCTGCTGATGGAAAGTCGTAGGGGAGTTAAGGGGCTATGCTTAAAACTGCTGGAATACTTGTAAAATATGAAGTCTGGCAGTAATTGACCTTTGTTTTCTCAGTCTTTGTGAGAAATCTGGGTTAAACCTACATCAATTGGGAAATTCAATCTGGACTTGGGAATCTTAAATTAAGAGTAACTATGTACGGTCGATTTATCACTAACCAATCGCACGCTTATTTCACCTTGTAGGTACAAAATCTGAGCCAAGCCATGAATATTAAAAATCCCACAGTAAAGCTAAATGTTTGAGCAAACTTTTAAAAATATTGATGATGTTCTCTGGAAAGAGGCGGGTTGTACTACAGAGTTAGATTACACGGAGCAAACCTCTTGGCTGCTGTTTCTGAAGTATTTGGATGATTTGGAGCAGGAAAGGGCGTTAGAGGCGGAACTGGCTGGCAAGCCATACGAATTTATTATTGATGAGGCGCATCGCTGGTCATCTTGGGCAGCACCGAAAAAAGCGGATGGTACATTGGATCATGATAATGCGCTGATTGGCGATGATCTGATTGATTATGTCAACCGCAAGTTATTCCCATATTTACAGGGTTTCAAGCAACGGGCTACTAGTCCAGATACAATCGAATATAAGATTGGGGAAATTTTTAGCGAGATTAAGAATAGGTTTCAAAGCGGCTACAGCTTGCGGGATGCGCTGGAATATATTGATGAGCTACGGTTTAGATCGCAACAGGAGAAACACGAGCTATCGCATCTCTATGAAGCCAAAATCAAAAATATGGGCAATGCAGGGCGTAATGGGGGTGAGTATTACACGCCGCGTCCGTTGATTCGGGCAATAATTCAGGTGGTAAAGCCGAAGATTGGCGATCGCATTTATGATGGTGCTTGTGGTTCGGCTGGGTTTTTGTGTGAGAGCTACGACTATTTACGTCGGGGTAAGCTGACGACAAAAGAGCTTGAGATACTTCAAAAACATACGTTTACGGGTAAAGAAAAGAAAAGTTTGGCGTATGTGATTGCCATCATGAATATGATTTTGCATGGCATTGATGCGCCGAATATTATCCACACCAACACGCTGACGGAAAATCTCAGTGATATTCAGGACAAGAATCGTTTTGATATAATCTTGGCTAATCCGCCATTTGGGGGGAAGGAACGCAAGGAAGTACAGCAGAATTTCCCGATTAAGACAGGGGAAACGGCGTTTCTGTTTTTGCAGCATTTTATCAAAATGCTAAAAGTTGGCGGTAGGGCGGCGGTAGTAATTAAAAATACGTTCCTGTCAAATTCGGATAATGCTTCGCGGGGGTTGCGTCAAGAGCTTTTGAGTAGTTGCAATCTGCACACGATTTTGGATTGTCCGAGTGGGACTTTTATCGGGGCAGGGGTGAAGACGGTGGTGCTATTTTTTGAGAAAGGAAAGCCCTTTGACTCCGTTCAGGGAACGCCTTTATTTGCTCAGGGAAAACCTTTAACTCAGGGAATGGCTACTCAGAAAATTTGGTATTACCAACTCGATCCGGGGCGGAATATGGGTAAAACCAATTCTCTGAATGATGAGGATTTGCGCGAGTTTGTGGAGTTACAGGCTAGGTTTGCGGAAACAGAAAAGTCTTGGCTGGTGGATATTGCTGATGTGGATCAGGAGACGTTCGATTTGTCGGTGAAGAATCCGAACAAGGCTGAGGAATCGCTGTTACGAGAACCACAGGAAATTTTAGATGAAATTGCCTTACTAGATGCTGAAAGTGCTAGTATTTTAGAAGGTATTGGCGAGTTTTTGTAGTACCGTAGGTTGGGTCAATCTCTTAGTGCAAACCAACAAACTAAGTTTTCTATATAACTAATACTATGACTCTCAAAGAACGACTGATCCAAGAAATTGAATATGCACCAGAAACCTTGCTTCAATCTTGTTTAGAATTTATTCTCTCACATAAAAACGGCTCTCATTTTCCATCTCCAAACCAGCCGAAACAATCGGATAAACCTCTTTGGGAAATTGCTGATGAAATTATTGCCACTATTCCCGAAGAATCTTTTGATCTTCTTCCTAATGATGCGGCGGCTAATCTTGATCACTACCTCTATGGTACTCCACAAGAATAATGCAAATTCTCTTCGCCGATACTTTCTACTGGGTTGCTCTCATTCACGCCAAAGATCAATGGCATCAAAAGGTACGTTCCTATAGTGTATCAATCAAGGATTATTCCCTGGTAACAACCGATTTAGTATTAGTTGAATATCTAAATTTTTTTAGTAAAAGTGATCAATACCTTAAACAAGGTGTGGTGAATTTTTATCAACAAATCCAATCTGCTTCTAATGTTGAAATTATTGCTGTAGATTCATCCCTTATTGAATCAGGTGTAAAACTCTATGCCAACCGACTAGATAAAGGTTATAGCCTCACTGATTGCATTTCAATGATTGTTATGAAACAATTAGGCATTTGTGAAATTCTTACTCATGATAAACATTTTACCCAAGAAGGCTTTACTATTATTTTTCAGGACATTTAAGATTTGATAAGGGAATGTATGCAGTTGACAGTTGATAGTGGACAATTGCCAGTGGGATGGGATATTAAAACACTCGGTGAAATTTGCAAAATTTCAACAGGAAAGCTAAATGCGAATGCTGCTGTTGAAAATGGGAAATATCCATTTTTTACTTGTTCAAGAGAAATATTTGCTATTGACTGTTTTGCCTTTGACTGTGAAGCAATTTTATTAGCAGGAAATAATGCTGTAGGTGATTTTAATGTAAAGCATTACAAAGGAAAATTTAATGCTTATCAAAGAACCTATGTAATAACTATAAATCAGGAAGAACTAATATTATATAGATATCTTTATCTTTGCGTAGAAAATGCTTTAAAAGATTTTAAATTAAAATCTGTTGGAGCAGGTACTAAATTTCTGAAGCTAGACATGATCAAAAACCTCAAAATTCACCTCCCACCACTATCTGAACAAAAGCGGATTGTGGTGATTTTGGATGAGGCGTTTGAGGGGATTGATAGAGCGATCGCAAATACCGAAAAAAACCTCGCCAACTCCCGCGAACTATTTGAAAGCTATCTAAACGCCATCTTCACCCAGAAAGGCGACAGGTGGAAAGAGGTGAGACCAAAATTAATTCCACTATCTACTCTCCTTTCTAAACAGCCTCGAAATGGTTGGTCGCCACCAGCAAGATTTCAAGCTGATACTGGTATACCTGTCCTAACTTTATCTGCTGTTACAGGTTTTTATTATGATGGTTCTCGCGTAAAGTTGACAAATGCTCCTACTACCGAAGAAGCTCATTATTGGTTAGAAAAAGGTGAATTACTGATAACTCGAAGTAATACTCCCGAATTAGTTGGCCATGTAGCTCTATATGACGGCAATCCTTCCAAAGCTATATGTCCCGATCTCATCATGAAAATGACTGTAGATCATACAAAAGCTGATACACGTTTTATATACTATTTTCTGCGGTCAGCGACAGCACGTAAGTACATTACTGGTAAAGCTAAGGGTGCTAGTTCAACAATGCCAAAGATTACCAAACAAGTAGTCCAAGAAACTCCAATTCCTACTTTCAATTTAACTGAACAGCGAGCTATTGTTAAAAAATTAGATAAATTAGCGATTAAAACCCAACGCCTCGAAACCATCTACCGCCAAAAAATCGCTGCACTCAACGAACTCAAACAATCGATCCTGCAAAAAGCATTCACTGGCGAACTCACCGCAGATACCCCAAAAACTGCTAAACAGGAAATTGCAGCATGAGCGATGATTTGACACAACCAAACGATCTATTATTTCAAGAAATCCGTCAACTGATTGACACCGCCAAACAACGCGCCGCCGTTGCCATCACGACAAATATTAACTCTTTACTTCCCCAAGATGAACAACTATCGCCCAACATATCGCTAAAAGACCCTTATATTTTAGATTTTCTGGAATTGAGCGATCGCTATCTCGAAAAAGACATTGAAGATGCAATCCTCAGAGAAATTGAGCAATTTTTACTAGAACTCGGTGCAGGGTTTACCTTTATCGCCCGTCAAAAACGCTTGCAAATCGACAACGATGATTTTTATATTGACCTGCTATTTTATAACCGCAAACTCAAACGCCTTGTAGCCATTGACCTCAAACTAGGTAGCTTCCAACCCGAATATAAAGGACAAATGGAACTGTACCTGCGCTGGCTTGCCAAATATGACCAAGAGCCTGACGAACAGCCACCGCTAGGAATCATTTTATGTGCAGGTAAAAAGCAAGAGCAAATCGAATTATTAGAACTAGATAAAAGCGGTATTCATGTTGCCGAATACCTCACCGTATTACCACCTAAAGAGGTGTTACAAGCTAAACTGCAAGAAGCGATCGCCTCTGCTCGCCGCCGACTCCCATATTCCAAAGATGAGCCATTATAAACGCAGTACAAACCATCAGGTTGAGTGCAGCCGAAACCCAATTAACCATGACCGTTTTTGAATATGACGAAAACAAAAGCCAATCTAATCTTGCTAAACATGGGATTGACTTTATTGAAGCTCAAAAATTATGGAACGATCCCAAACTGCTAGAAATTCCCGCCAGAACCCAAGATGAGCTAAGGTTTTTAGTTATTGCTAAAATAAATGACAAACATTGGTCAGGAATTATCACCTACCGCGATCAAAATATTCGGATCATATCCGTTCGTCGATCACGCACAGAAGAGATTGCCCTCTATGAAAGCTAAGGAATTTGACCAAAAATTTGACAATGGTGAAGAAATCACCCAAATGCTTGACCTGTCTCAAGCCAAGCGACCCCTCTCTGGTCAAAAAAAAGTCAGCATCGACCTACCCATCTGGATGATTGAATTAATTGATCAAGAAGCCAGCCGTTTAGGAGTAACGCCCCAGACAATTATTCAAACCTCCTTAGCTGAACATTTAGCCGTAAAAAATCCCTCGTGAACGAAGCCGAAACCCGTGCCGAACTAATTGACCCCGCACTCAAAGCCGCAGGCTGGGGAGTTATCGAAGGTAGTCGCATCCGCCGCGAAGTTATCGCCCCTGGTCGGTTAATTGGCAACGGTAGACGCGCTCAATCAGACATCGCCGATTATGTGCTGGTTTATCGTGGTGAAAAACTCGCCGTCATCGAAGCGAAAAAACGTGACTTACGAGATACGGAAGGTTTAGGACAAGCCAAAAAATACGCCGAAAAGTTGCAGACTCGATTCGCCTACTCTACAAATGGCATCGGACTTTATCAAGTAGATATGCACACAGGTGCAGAAGGCTACGTCAACCAATATCCTACCCCTGACGAACTGTGGGATGTTACCTTTAGCGAAGCCAACGAATGGCGCGATAACTTTGCTGCCATCCCCTTTGAAGACAAAAGCGGCACATGGGAAGCCCGTTATTATCAACACAATGCCATTAAGCACGTCTTAGAAGCAATCTGTCAAGGGCAAAACCGGATTTTGTTAACAATGGCAACTGGCACAGGTAAAACCTTCATCGCCTTCCAACTCGCCTGGAAACTCTTTCAAAGCCGTTGGAATCTCAGCCGACAACCCACCCGTCGTCCGCGAATTTTGTTTTTAAGCGATCGCAATATCTTAGCCAACCAAGCCTATAACTCTTTCTCTGCCTTCCCCGATGATGCTCTCGTCCGCATTGATCCCGAAGCCATCAAAAAACGGGGTAGAGTCCCCAAAAATGGCAGTATCTTTTTTACCATTTTCCAGACTTTTATGACTGGACGGGACGACGCTGGCAATCCTACGCCCAAATTCAGCGACTATCCCCCTGACTTCTTTGACTTCATCATCATTGATGAATGTCACCGAGGTGGAGCTAGTGACGAAAGCACCTGGCGGGGCATTTTAGAATACTTCTCCCCAGCAGTACAACTGGGACTGACTGCTACTCCTAAACGAAAATATAACGCAGACACCTACGCCTACTTCGGCGAGCCAGTCTATACCTACGCGCTTAAAGACGGCATCAACGACGGGTTTCTTACTCCTTTTAAAGTCAGGCAGATAGAAACTACCCTAGATGAATATATTTACAGCAGTGAAGATGAACTGCTCGAAGGTGCAGTAGACGAAGCCAAAACCTACACTGAAGCCGACTTCAACCGCATCATCGAAATTGCAGAGCGTGAACGTTATCGAGTGCAACTGTTCATGGAAGAAATCGACCAGAATCAAAAAACTCTGGTGTTTTGCGCCAACCAACCCCACGCTTTAGCTGTGCGGGATTTAATCAACCAAATGAAGATTAGCAGTAACCCTAATTACTGTGTCCGCGTCACCGCCGATGATGGGAAACTAGGCGAACAGCACCTCAGTAACTTTCAAGACAATGAGAAGAATATTCCTACTATTCTCACCACCTCCCACAAACTCTCCACTGGCGTTGATGCTCGGAATGTTCGTAACATCGTGCTGATGCGCCCCATCAATACGATGATTGAATTTAAACAAATTATTGGTCGCGGGACTCGCCTATTTGAAGGGAAGGACTACTTCACCATTTATGATTTTGTCAAAGCCTACGAACGCTTCGACGATCCTGAATGGGATGGCGAACCCCAAGAACCTGTAACCGTCAAAATTTCCAGAACCGGGGAGCAATTAGATAAATACAATGTTGCTACAACAGATAGTAGCCAAGATAGAGGCCAAACTAGAAACGAAACTACAGAAGATTCACGCCCCAAACCCATCAAAATCAAACTCGCTGACGGCAAAGAACGCACCCTCCAGCACCGGATGTCTACCAGCTTTTGGAGTCCAGACGGTAAACCCATGAGCGCCGCCGAATTTGTGGAACGTTTGTTTGGTGAAATTCCTGAATTATTCACAGACGAAGACCAATTAAGAAAAATTTGGAGCCGCCCTGATACCCGTCAAGCCTTATTAGAAGGATTAGCAGAGAAGGGCTACGGCGAAGAACAACTCACAGAAATTAGCCGCCTGATTGATGCCGAAAAAAGTGATTTATATGATGTGCTGGCTTATATCGCCTATGCCTCTCCACCCATCAGCCGCCGAGAGCGTGTACTTGCTCATAAATCGTTAATTTTCTCGCGCTATATCGGCAAACAGCAAGAATTTCTCGATTTTGTCCTAGAACAATATATCAAAGCCGGGGTAGGAGAACTTGATCGCACTAAATTACCCCAACTTTTAGAGTTAAAATATCATGCTGTTCGTGATGCTGTGGAAGAACTAGGGAGCGTTGCGACTATCCGCGAAGTATTTATCGAGTTTCAGCAGTATCTCTATTTACAGAACATAGCAGCTTGATGGGATTAGATAATTAACTCAAAGCTAATGGCGATCGCCTCTCGCCATCTCTGTGCTGTGAAATGATGGATACTGTGAATGAGTAGGCGCAGCCTGTCGTAGACATCGCTATATTGCTAAATTACGCATTAAATGTATAATTATCTAGTTTTTCGTATATTTACTGGTTAAAACTATTAAATGATTACCGTTACGCCAGAAGAAATTAGCCAGTTTCGCAGCCAGTTGGCAGATAGCCCAGAGGCTTTAGCGGCTTTGAATGCTATAGAAGAGTGTGAAGGCTATTTAGATGATGCAATTCCCCTGCTAGTTATGCGGGAAACTGCACAGGAAGCAGATAGATCGTTAAATGATTTACTAGAAAGATGTCGCCAATTCCTCTGTCAAGAGGAAGTCAGAGAGTTTTTAGAATCAGGATTAATTGCTCCAATTATAGAACCATTGGCAGTGAGTACAGGTATTCCTTTGGGTACTGCTACTGCACTTAGTATATTGGTGTTTAAACTGGGTGCGAAAAAGTTTTGTCAAGTCCCTGAATCTGGTGCTTAACGTCCAGATGCTGTAAATCCAGCCCAGTAGTAAGGATTTGCGAAAGGTAGGGGTTGACGTTGCTTGATTCGTTTCAAAGATTCTTGAAATATGCTGCGTTGTCCTACTCTTAGTTGAGCAAGGACTTTTTCAATCTGGGTTTTGTGTTCCTCCAGAAATATGTCTAATCCTTCAATAGTCAGATTTCGTAGCCATATTTGAGCTTGCTTAAGAGCTATGGCAATATCTCCTGCTTCCAGTTTATCAAGTTTGAATAAGTTTTCGTAGAATTTAATCATTAAAAAGCTGGTGGAAAGATCATCTACTGTCCAGAGAGAACTAACAACAGTGGGACTACCTGCTAATAGAAAAGCACTAGGTAAACCAATATATTCATCACTTGTATTTTGAAAATCAATCAATCCCGTTTCGCAAGCGGAAAGCGTGACGAGGCGACATTTTTCTAATTTGAGAGCGAAGATTTTATCTAGGGTAAGGCATTTTTCTAAATCGTGAGTTTCCCCTACTCGCAAATTTAGGTAACGTTCGGAGTCGAGTTTTGTTGGTGTTTCTGCGATAGGTGCATTCGCCAAAATTAGGGCTGATTTACCAGCGTTTGTTAAATTAAAATACCCGTGACAGCTAAAGTGGGTGCAGTGGTAAGTATTTAAGTCAGAATCATTAATTGCTGTGAGAGTTGCTGCCGATTTTTTCAGGACATTGGCAGTATTAAAGTAAGTTTGAATAACTTGTACTTCTAAATCTGTATAGTTTAAATCACCTGTAGGATTTTGAATCGCAAACAGGGATTGAAAATCAGGACGTTTACGCTGTTGTACCTGTTGCAGTAGTTGACAACTGGGTGCATAGCTGACACCACCAGGAAACAAATCTAGAAGACAAGACGAACTTTCAGAATTTTGATTTACTGGCAGTGCATGAAGGGGGAATAAATGCAAGAACCTATGGGGAATTAGGATGAGTTGATTACAGTGCTTTGGTATCTGGGTTAATATTTCATCAATGTGTAGAACTGCGGCTAATTCTTGGAATAATGCTCCTAAATTATTAAGCCATTGGTCTTTTTGAGTGTAGTAGTTTTGTAAATATTGATTTATCCAATTTACAAAAGCTTCTAGGTCTTCTGGTTGGGATTGCCAAACTGTTACTTCTCCTGTTTTGGTGACAATAAACGCCAATATTTTATCATTCAGAATATACCACTCAATAATGGCTGTATTCTCATTCAACGTAGCTTGGAATGAATTAAAATCAAAACCATAACCAACAGGTAAGTATTGGTTTTGCAATTTATTACGCTGGTTTCGCAACTGTTGTAGATGTTGTGCAAGGACTTTGGGATTTTCAGCTTTGCCATTTTGGATTTCATCTTGTCCTGTGGCTATTTCATCCCTGTATTTTTCTAATTGAGTGAATACTTCTGGAGGGAAAATGGTTTTAGAGTCACGTTCAAGAATTTGTTCAACTAAATTGCGGGTTTTACTACGTTCAACATATTCAATTGCTTCGGTATCTTTGCTTAATTCCAGACAAACTTCTGCCATGTGGCTATAAACTTCGTTAAAATTTTCCGCTTGTTTGCGTTTGCTTTCTTCACCAGATACTATTTCTTCTCGTAAAGATTCTACTGTGTCAATGGCAGACTCAAAAGTTCTGTATGCTAAGTCAAACTTATTTGCGTCTTGGTAAGTTATTCCCAGTCCGAACAAAGTTACTGCCCATTGTTGAGGCAAAGCTTCTCTGGTTATGACGGTTAAAGCAGCAGTATAAGCACTGATCGCATTTTCGATATTCTCTGCCTTGTCTCCTTTGATTCTCTCTCTGTAGGCAATTGCAAGATTATGTTGCGTTGCTGCCCAATCAATAGGCAAAGCTTCTCTGGTTCTGACAGTTAAAGCAGCAGTATAAGCAGCGATGGCAATTTCGATGTTCTCTGCCTTGTCTCCTTTAATTCTCTCTCTGTAGGCATTTGCAAGATTATTTTGCGTCATTGCCCAATCAATAGGCAAAGCTTCTCTGGTTCTGACAGTTAAAGCAGCAGTAGAAGCAGCGATGGCAATTTCGATGTTCTCTGCCTTGTCTCCTTTAATTCTCTCCCTGTAGGCAAGTCCGAGATTATTTTGCGTTTCTGCCCATTGTTGAGGCAAAGCTTCTCTGGTTCTGACAGTTAAAGCAGCAGTATAAGAAGCGATCGCCTGATCGATGTTATCTGCCCTGTCTCCTTTAATTCTCTCCCTGTAGGCATTTGCGAGATTATTTTGCGTCATTGCCCAATCAATAGGCAAAGCTT
>NZ_CAWUDM010000137.1:0-13167 GCF_963920855.1 Nostoc sp. CCY0012
CGTGTTACTGTTTTTTCAACTTGAGACTCCAAAAAGTTTTCTGCACCACTAAGATGTAAGACTTAAGTTGTTCAACACCATCTTTACTGGCTGATGGCTGGATCGAATCTTTCTTACACTCAATGATGATCCAAACATGCTCTTGATTATGTACCTCTCCTTCCCGAAATATAGCAAGATCTACGCGGACAGTTTTGCTACCCTGTTTAATTGAATACTCTACCTCAATTTGTTCTGGTGGGTAACCTAATTCCAGCACTAAGCGACGCTCAATATTTTGACGAACGTACTCTTCAGGCGTGTCATTACGGATTTTTTGGTCAATAAAGTCACAAATTTTCCCATCTGGGAGCGTCGCTAGTAGCTTAGTCATTACCTCAGTAAATCACCATTAGTAGAAATTTGATCTTTTTATGTTTTATCAGTATTTGTTCTATCTCAAATACTTTCTTAACTTCACTTTATGTAGTAGATAAGATGAAAGAGTAACAAACCTTTTCACTCCCTACTACCCATGACCTCAACCTTGCTAAAATTTCCGCGGATTAATGCTCCCACGCTACACAAATTGCCTAATGGCTTGACCATAGTAGCGGAGCAAATGCCAGTGGAAGCTGTGAATCTCAGCTTGTGGATCAATGTTGGCTCGGCGGTAGAATCTGATGCTATTAACGGGATGGCTCACTTTTTAGAGCATATGATTTTTAAAGGAACCGAGCGATTAGCTAGTGGTGAGTTTGAACGTAAAATTGAAGAGCGGGGTGCTGTTACTAATGCTGCCACTAGCCAAGACTATACTCATTATTATATAACCACGGCTCCCAAGGACTTTGCCGAGCTAGCTCCACTACAAATAGATGTAGTATTTAATCCCAGTATTCCTGATGATGCCTTTGAACGGGAACGTTTGGTAGTTTTAGAAGAAATTCGGCGTTCTGAGGATAATCCCCGGCGGCGGACATTTAGAAGAGCGATGGAGACAGCGTTTGCAAAGTTACCTTATCGCCGTGCGGTATTGGGGCCAGAAGAGGTCATTTCCCAACTCAAAGCCCAACAAATGCGTGATTTTCATGCTAATTGGTATCAACCCCAGTCAATTACGGCGGTAGCTGTGGGTAATTTACCTGTGGAAGAATTAATTGCAACTGTGGCTGAGGGATTCAACAATCAACAATTAACAGTTAACAGTCAACAGGTGGAGGTTAATCCTGAACCTGCGTTTACAGAAATTGTCCGGCGAGAATTTATTGATGAAAGTCTTCAGCAAGCACGGATAGTTATGGTGTGGCGGGTTCCAGGGTTGGGACAATTAGATGATATTTATGGTTTAGATGTTTTAGCAGGAATTTTAGGACACGGACGCACATCAAGATTTGTGCGGGACTTGCGGGAAGAACGGGGATTAGTCACTTCCATTGCTGTGAGCAATATGAGTAATGTACTGCAAGGGACATTTTATATTTCCGCTAAATGTGAAGTAGAAAATTTACCAGCCGTCGAAGAAGCGATCGCCCAACATATCCGGACACTACAAACAGAGTTAATCTCAGAAAAAGAAATTGCGCGTGTGCGGCGACGGGTAGCCAACAGATTTATATTTGGTAACGAAACCCCAGGCGATCGCGCTGGTTTATATGGTTACTATCAATCTATGATTGGAGACTTAGAACCTGCATTTAACTACCCAAATCATATTCAAAGCCAAGAAGCAACAGATTTACTCTTAGCTGCAAATCAGTACCTGTGTCCAGAAGCTTATGGTGTAGTTGTGCTGAAACCATATTAAATTAGGGAGTGGTGAGTAGGGAGTAGGGAGTAGGGGATAAGAAGTAGGGGAGCAGGGGGGAAAAGATTCTGGAATTCCCCAACCAACAGGGATATGAGCAACTAAATTTATTTATGCTCAAAGTAAAAATATTTATTTCCAGACGCGAAGCGCAAGAAATAATGTGTCCTTGTCCCAAGTCCCTCCATTCATAGATGGGGTTCCCCCCCTGCTCCCTTCCCCCTACCCCCTACCTCTTTTTGACTTTCCCCACTCCCTACTCCCTATTCCCTACTCCCTACTCCCTATTCCCTACTCCCAATTTAAAGATGTGGACTGAAATTGATACTCATATCAGCCAAGTAACTGGCGAAAAATTTCAAACTCAGCACAAGCGTAGTGTAAGTGGTGGGTGTATTAACCAAGGTTATGCTATCTCTGATGGTGAGCAGAGTTATTTTGTCAAGCTCAATCAAGCATCTCAAGTGGCGATGTTTGAAGCTGAGGCGCTGGGCTTAGAAGAAATGCTAGCCACCCATAGCATTCGTGTTCCCCAAGCGATTTGCTGGGGTACAGCTGGTAATTCTGGCTATATCGTCTTGGAATGGCTAGAAATGGGAGGTAGTAACAGCAAATCTTCCCAAGAAATGGGATGTCAACTAGCGGCGATGCACAAAGCTACTAGCAGCAAAGGTTTTGGTTGGAAAATTAATAATACTATTGGTTCCACTCCCCAAATTAATACCTGGACAGCAGACTGGGGAGAATTTTATGCACAACATCGCCTGAGTTATCAATTTCAGTTAGCTAGGCGACGGGGGGGTAGTTTTCCCAAACAAGATAAGTTATTGGCGGCTATTCCTGAATTACTAGCCGATTATGACGTGCAACCATCCTTAGTGCATGGTGATTTGTGGGGTGGGAATGCTGGGTGTACTGTTGCGGGAGAACCTGTGATATTTGATCCTGCAACTTATTTTGGCGATAGAGAAGTAGATATCGCCATGACAGAATTATTTGGTGGGTTTCCCGCTGGGTTTTACCAAGGTTATAACGAGGTGTTTGCTTTAGATGCAGGTTATGAGCAAAGAAAAACACTGTATAACTTGTATCACATACTCAATCACTTCAATTTATTTGGTGGTGGTTATGCTTCCCAAGCTAACCGGATGATTGACCAAATTTTGCGATGAATTTCCACTGTAATTAACAACTGAGGAACATGAATTAAATAACATGCAAGTCTAGTATTTGACCTCACCCCGTCTTTGACTTGCGTCAAAGTCTCCCCTCTCCTTACCAAGGAGAGGGGTTGGGGGTGAGGTTCTATATTTTATTAAATCCACATTCCTTATCGTATATTTCTCTCACATCCCCAGTGAAACACTATCAACAACAACTCAACGCCTTCCCCGGCGACTACCTGAACAACTTGTGGGGAGAAATCCAGGCTTGTCCTTACTTTGCTGTCAATAACCTCAACCGTGATTTTGTCGGGACTAAAGGCTTTTCTGTTGTCTTCAAGCGATCGCACATCCCCACAGTAGAACACAAATTCCCTTACTTCAAGCCATATCTAGATTTAGCTCTCCAACCAAGTTGTAATGCTTTTTACCTTAATCCCTTACAACTTCAGGAAGGTTCCCGTGTCGATCCTCATATAGATCGCTCCTTGCGTTCCTACTGCAAAACCATCGAACCACCTATGTTTGTCAGTGTCCTTTATGTGCGCTTACCAGAGAATATGGAGGGCGGAGAACTGGTACTCAAGTCGCACAAACGCCAACTGGGACAAATTAAACCACAGGTAAATACTTTGCTTTACTTCCAAGGTGATTTAACGCACTCAGTTAATGCAGTAAAAACACTAGGAAATCGTTTGAGCTTAGTTTGTGAACAATATAGTTTGAGTGAAGCCGAACTGGCAGAGATACCAGAGTTTACCATTGAGTCAAGAATTGCTCACTCCACCGTAAAAAAACGCAATTGACATCCTCCCTCAAATTGAGTTCGGGGATTCTAGGCTCAAACTGCAATACACTTGGGGTCTTACCAGCAAAAAGATAAAATAGTTAACAAATGTTGCCTGTTGAGCTGACTAATGACACCCTCACAAGATGTAAACGCTGTAACTAGTCCTGACATTGACCAGGAGGACTACGACAACTCAGAACTAGATCCTCTCAGTGAGTTGCCAGATGAAGTCGAAATGTCTCTTTTCGACCACCTAGAAGAATTGCGACAGCGGATTTTTTATTCTCTGATTGCTGTTGTCATATTTGTTGTGGGCTGTTTCATCGCTGTCAAACCAATTGTCCAGCTACTAGAAGTCCCAGCCCAGGGTGTAAAATTTCTGCAACTTGCTCCTGGAGAATATTTCTTTGTTTCTATCAAAGTAGCAGGCTATAGTGGCTTGGTACTTTCGAGTCCCTTTATTCTTTATCAAATTATCCAATTCATTCTCCCAGGACTAACTCGCCGTGAACGCCGCTTGTTAGGGCCTGTGGTTTTCGGTTCTAGTATCTTGTTTGCCGCTGGTTTAATATTTGCTTACTTGCTTCTGATTCCAGCAGCTTTAAATTTTTTCATTAGTTATGGTACAGATGTTGTCGAACAACTGTGGTCAATTGACAAATATTTTGAATTTGTTCTGCTGCTGTTATTTAGCACTGGCCTAGCATTTCAAATTCCCATCATCCAATTGTTGCTTGGTAATTTGGGAATTGTTTCATCGGAAAAAATGATTGCCGGCTGGCGTTATGTGATTATCGGCGCAGTTGTGCTAGGTGCTGTCCTCACGCCTTCTACTGACCCCCTAACCCAAAGTCTTTTAGCAGGTGCAGTATTAGGACTTTACTTCGGTGGTATTGGTCTAGTTAAGCTCACAGGGAAATGACACAATTAAGATTCTCCCGACTGTAACAATTTAGCTCAGGCTGGGTTTGCACAAGGTCGGGAGATTTTGGGTTTTGGTTGTCTCACAAAAATTTCTTAAGAAGAGATAGCAACTCGTCGCCGCAGAACTTCTAATAAAGTCGTCAATGTTTGAGGAGGGGGTGCTGTCACCTCAATCCAATCTTCAGAGATGGGATGCTGTAACTTCAAGCGCCAAGCGTGTAGTGCTTGACCTGGCAAGTTTACTCCCACAGAATGACCAGAACTATAAATAGGGTCGCCCACAATAGGATGACCAATTTTGGCACTGTGGACGCGAATTTGATGAGTCCGTCCAGTTTCTAATTGAAAGAGGATTAATGTGTAATTTCCCAAACGTTCTAGAACTTGCCAATGCGTGATGGCAGAACGTCCACCTTTTTCTATGGGGACAACTGCCATTTTTTTTCGGTCTTGGGGATGGCGGCCAATAGGTAAATCTACGCTACCGCTGGCAGTTTTTGGCGCACCGTAAACCACACCTAAGTATTCTCTCCGGGCGGTTTTTGCCTGGAGTTGCGCTTGCAGACTTTGATAAGCAATATCGGTTTTAGCAATAGCGATCGCGCCTGTTGTATCCTTATCTAATCGATGCACTATTCCTGGTCGTTGGACTCCGCCAATTCCCGGAAGATGAGGACAGTGTGCTAATAAAGCATTTACCAAAGTGCCATCGGGATGACCAGGTGCAGGATGAACAACTAAGCCAGCAGGTTTATTGAGAATGAGTAACTGTTCGTCTTCGTAGAGGATATCTAGGGGAATATCTTCGGCTTGCAGTGCCAAAGGTTGGACTTCGGGAATTTCTAGGATGATGCGATCGCCTGCTTTGACATTGATTTTTTTGGTTGTGCAGACCTTACCATTAAGTTGGACGTTACCCTGTTCAATTAACTGTTGAATGCGAGAACGCGATAAATCGGGTAATTCTTGGGCAAGATAGCGGTCAAGGCGTGCGCCTGTATCTTCTAGTTGTAAAATAAATTCGGTCACAATTGCTCTGGATTAATTCCTCGTTCTTGTAGTAAAGCACGAAGAGCTTGTAATTCTGCTTCTGCTTGTTCCGCCCGTTGGCGTTCTTGTTCTCGTTGCTGGTCTAGTTCTTCATAACTGAGAAACCTCTGTCCATTAGGACGATAAATCAGAAGTTCGCCATCTGACAATTCAAAGCGGATACCTAAACGGGGACTTACCCAACCAGACATTTCGGGAATTTCGGTTAATTCATTCCCGGAACGTAACCAACCGCTTAACTCAGATGTATCGGGGTCATATAAATAATATTCTTCCACCCCATAGCGCTCATAAAATTTGTATTTAGCAATCATTTCCTTGGCACTATTACCAGGAGACAGAATTTCAAACACCACTTGCGGGGGGATATTATCTTCTCGCCATTGGAGATAGGAACCTCGATCTTGTTTTGGTCTGCCAAAAACTACCATAGCATCAGGCGCTCTGCGGGTCGTGTTGCTTCCCTCCACGGGATACCATAGCAAATCACCAGCAACGAATACATGAGGATCATTAGCAAACAACAAATCCAAGTTTTTTTTAATCAACACAATCAATTCAAACTGCTTGGTATTATCCGCCATTGGCTGTCCGTCGCTGTCAGGGTAGATGATGCCTTGTTGGTTAGAAGATGCTAGCTGGGTAACCATTGCAGTGATTCTCTTTTAACGGGTGGCACTGTTAATTTTAACATTGTCACATAAATAACTAAATGCTTCACTAGGATTATAAATACATCTTCTTCTATGCATAATTAATATTCAGAAGTGTGAGGACAGACCATTATTTTTAGTTTTTCCTTATTACGTACAAGTACGGTAAGCCTTGTAAAACTTGCTTTTCCGGAAAAAATATCTAAAATTATTGCCATATTGTCATTTATATTTTCTTTACTTATTTATCATTATATTTATACTGTTTGTTTTACTTTTATGGGAAAAATATAGTAACCTAAAAATTAGTAAGTGATTTACTTACTATTGATCATTTAGCTACAAAAGCTATTTTTGTTGTATGTACTCTATTTTTGGGATTTGGTTATAAATTTTTGGTTGCAACATTTCACAATGGCAAAAGGATTGATCACCGCTTAATCCAAATCATGCTTTCCAGTGCTGATAAAGTGATTTCCTTGTACTGAGTCGAGTAATGTTGCATTTCACTACAAACCATCGTGTAGTGTAAATTATCAGGTAGTTTGCTTTTGGCATAAATCCACCAATTATGTGGTGCTAACGTTGATTTTACCAAAGCCTGACTAGGGAGAAACTCTACAATCTCACACTGCGGTAAAAAGTGGATCTGAAACTAAACTATATTTAGTGTAAAAGATTACACTTTTCCTAACCATATCGACCCATTGAGCGCTAATTATCGGCAATATCTACCTCAAATATACGTAGATTAGACTTTTATTTGCTACTGATGGGCTAGAGCCAATAGTCTATGTCTAGCACTTGGGTTACTGTTGAATTAACTAGATTAGTGAAAGACATAGTAGATCAAATTTATTTTGAAATACTGTTTTTTGGCAACAAGCCGGGTCATCTTGCAATTTGGCAACAGCATTTCTGGGTCTACCACGGTGAATTGTAGATTGATGAACTATAGCTTACCAGATATTGGGAAATTAGGAGTTAGGGGTGAAGAATCTCTGTACTAACTCAAAAGTGACCGCTATATTTATCTAAACACTCTTTTTAAAAATTTCACTGTGAATTCCCCGAAGGTTATTCACCATTTTCGCCTGCGGATGTTAATTGTAACTCAAATCTGTGCCGATGAAGACACTTCCCATTAGTAGATATAGATTTTTCCAAAAACTCCAGCCCATATCTCTGTTGAAAAAAATCACCAGCAAAACTGTGACGGGCTGTTTGCAAGTATTTAGCACATCAGGTTCTTGGTCAATATATATCGAAGAGGGTAAGTTAATTTATGCCTGTTACTCCGAGAAAATGTTTGAGCCGCTTTACAGAAACTTGCAAAGCTTAAGTCAACAAATAGCAACTCTTCCTCAAGGGATTCATGAACAGTTGCAGGCGATATTTGAAACGGGGATTGAAAATCAGACAATACCCAACCCAGATTATTTGGCAATTTGCTGGTTAGTCAGTCAAAAATATATTAGTCCGGCTCAAGCAGCAATACTTATAGAAAAGTTGGCGCTAGAAGTACTAGAGTCATTTCTCCGCTTGGAAGAGGGAAGTTTTGAATTTATTCCAGATAGCTTTTTGGATGATATGCCAAAATACTGTCATCTAAATCTCCGCTTACTAGTTGAACAGTGTCAAAACTATGGCCGCGATAGACCTTATCCTGAGACATCACCGCATATAAATCAGCCACAATATCAGACATCAACGGCTAAAAAATCGCCTAGAGTGAGTGAGGGGAAGAAAGCAACCCACTCTTATAGCACATCAAATAATAATATTAATACTAATAATAACGGTCAGCAGATTCAACCACCTGTTGAAAAAAAACTTTATACAATCTTCTGTATTGATGACAGTCCTACAATAATCAATACTATTAAAAATTTTCTAGATGATCAGATATTTTCTGTTATTGGAGTTACTAATTCATTAAATGCTTTAATGCAAATTCTCGGCACAAAACCAGACATAATTTTATTAGATGTTGATATGCCTAATTTAGATGGTTATGAACTGTGTGCGTTGCTACGTAAGCATTCATCTTTCAAAAATACCCCCGTGATTATGGTGACTGCTAAGACAGGACTGTTAGATAGAGTGAGAGCAAAGTTAGTTAGAGCTTCAGGTTTTTTAGCCAAGCCTTTTTCCCAAGGAGATTTATTAAAAATAATCTTTCAACACATTGAATAATTTGTTATGGAAAGTGTTATCGGGGTTTGATGATAAAGTAGTTTTCTATAATTTAATTCAATTGTTATTTAAGATAATATCTTTTAAAACATGAAAATAAAAAAAATTAGAACCCCAGATTTTCAAAGAAACTAGGGTTATCAGTGTTAGGACTTAAACACTCGCTACGAAAATCAAGGCTTTGAGATTGCTTCCCTACGATCGCAATGACGTAGAGTTACGTAAGTCCTGAGTTTTTAGGAAGTCTTTTATGTGGTGTATCGCCTGGGTGTATAAACGGAAATTCTACCGTCACTATGCTGAATTGTGCGGGTTTGGCTGGAACCAACTAAAATAACTGTCCGCATATCCGCTACATCTGGTGTTAAGTCTTGAAGTTTGATCACTTGCACCATTTGTCCTGGTCTACCGAGATTGCGTGCTAGCACTACCGGGGTATCTGGTGTTCTATACTGTAATAAAATATTTCTAGCTTCTGTCAGTTGCCAAGTACGCTCTTGAGAAACAGGATTGTAAAAAGCGATCGCAAAATCAGCTTGAGCCGCCGCCGCAATTCGTTGTTCGATAATTGACCAAGGTTTCAAGATATCAGATAGAGAAATCGCGCAGAAGTCGTGTCCCAATGGTGCGCCAATGGCCGCCGCCGCCGCTTGCATGGCCGAGATCCCCGGTGCAACATGAATATCAATACTTTCCCATTCGGGTTTAGGGTGGCGATCGCATACCTCAAATACAGCCGCAGCCATTGCATATATCCCCGGATCACCAGACGACACTACAGCTACATATCGCCCTGATGCTGCCAAATCTAGCGCCATCGTGGCCCTGGCGATTTCTTCGCGGTTATCTGATTCATGCCGTTGTTTACCATCAGCTAGAGAACCAATTAAATTGATGTATGTTTTGTAACCCACTAAATCAGTTGCCGATTTGAGTATTTCTTTCACCTCTGGAGACATCCACTTAGAATCACCAGGCCCAGTGCCAATAATTGCTAACCGCCCTCTGGGTTGACCGATGGTGCTGGGGTCGATGGGTGTGGGCGCAATGGCGATCGCTAGGTGGGGAAATGGGGAGATGGGCAAGTGGCGAGATGAGGAGGTGGCTTTTATCGCTATAGCTTGGGCGGGGCTGTAACCTTGTGAAATCAGGTTTTCTAGCTGATTTGGGGTAAAAAAGCGAATAGGAACGTTGAAGGCGTTAGCAATGGCTTGGATGCTGGGATCTGCGGCTATGGTAATAGGTGCGAAAATTCCGGCTACTGATGCTGCGGCGAGATTGGCATCGGCTAATAATTGTTGTATTGAGTCTACAGTAATAGAGGTTTCCGAGAGGTCGCTGAGGGCGATCGCAATAGTTGCTGGATGATAAACCAAGCGATTAGGTGCCGGAATTACTAAGTGTTCTGTAACCTGGATGGTTAAATTACCGTTGGGGTCTATGGGTAGTTGACTATTACTCAACCAAGGTGCTGTACCTTCTAGTTTTACCTGTGCGCCAGCTAATAAATCTGAGATAAACTTCTTGGCATCATCTGGGTTAGCTAAATGATATCCAGGAGGCGGAGATAATAACGCTGTGCGGAAACGAATATCACCTGTGGTAGTAATTGCAGGTTGAACATCCAACACCTCAGCAATGCGTCGCGCCAAATCATTCACGCCATTGAGTCCACCCAAAAGTGGAACCACAGTACTACCATCTTCGGCTACAGCTAATAATGGGGGTTCCTGTTTTTTATCTGAAAGCATTGGTGCTAGGGTTCTGATGAGAATACCGGCAGCACAAATACCAATTAACGGTGTCCCCTCTGCGAACAACTCCCGCAATGTTTCGCCAAAATTCGTGAAGCTGACATCAACACCAGACGTGCGACCTGCCAAACCGTATAATGTTGCCCCTGGCAGGACATTGATAATTTTTCGGGCTACTGGCACACTATTTTCACCCAGTACTATAACGGCAGGTGCAATCTTGGTCATCCTGGAAATAAATATTTTGCAAAAGTTGATATCCTTTCAAATGAAACCACAGATAGATACAGATAAACACAGATTATCGGGTGCTAACAGTCTAAATATTTGTGGGATAACCATAGTAAATAGTGTTTGAATCAATAATCAACTTAACTTGAGTCATGTCTACCAAAATTACCCTGAGCTTGTTATTTCTCTTCATCAGTACCCAAATAGGTGTTACTCAACAAGTAGCTAAAGCACAAATACCAACGCAAGTCACACCATCTACCACCACAAAAAGAATTTGTCCCGCACAACTACAGTCAGCGGTGGATGCTGTCACTAATAACCCTCAATTTAATCGAGTGCGTTGGGGGATTCTAGTAAAAAACCTAGCTTCTGAGCAAGTTCTTTATAATCGAGATGCTCAAAAATACTTTACTCCAGCCTCCACAACTAAGTTATTGACAACAGCCGCAGCATTAGAACAATTGGGGGGAAATTTTCGTATCCGCACCTCTGTTTATCAAGATGGTGATGGTGTTTTGCGTGTAGTCGGTAGGGGAGATCCCAGTTTAAAGGTTCCGCAACTGCAAGTATTAGCCCAACAGTTACGCCAGCAGGGTATTAGTCAAGTTAACGAGTTGATTGCCGATGATAGTTATTTTCAAGGAGAAATTGTTCATCCTAGTTGGGAATGGGAAGATTTGGCAGCTTACTATGGCGCACCAGTCAACAGTTTAATTGTGAATGAAAACGCTTCCTTATTAAGTATTACGCCCCAAACAGTAGGGAACCCATTACAAATCAGGTGGAATGAACCCTTTGAAGCATATCAATGGCGAGTGGAAAACAATTCTGTCACGGCGCAAAAAGATGAACCGGGTTTCGTTGCAGTCAGCCGTGACTTAAAAGGCCCAGTCTTGCAAATTCAAGGGCAGATGGCTGTAAATTCAACACCTAATATTAGAGCTATAGCTGTTTTTGATCCTGTGCAAAATTTCTTGCGTCACTTCCGTCAGACTTTGGTAAGGGAAGGAATTACTGTAGAACAAACATCTAATGGTACTGGTGGTCAGAATGAACGAGAATTAGCAGCAGTTGAGTCACCACCATTATCTGAGTTGTTAGTGGAGACAAATATTAATAGTAATAATTTGTATGCGGAAGCTTTACTGAGGGCTTTAGCTATTAAACAACCAATAAAAAATAATCAAACTACTGCTGATGCAGGCTTGGAAGTGGTCAAGGCAACTTTAACTCAATTAGGAGTTGATCCCACAAGTTATAGATTAGTAGATGGTTCTGGTTTATCTCGCAAAAACTTCATTAGTCCAGAAGCTTTGGTGCAAACTTTACAGGCGATGGCAAAATCACCACAAGCAGAAATTTTTCGTGCTTCCCTCCCGGTTGCTGGTGTGAGTGGTACTTTAAAAAATCGCTTGCTTGACACATCTGCTGTTGGCAATGTGCAAGCAAAAACAGGCACAATGACAGGTGTAGTTTCTTTATCTGGATACGTGAATGCTCCTAATTATGAGCCATTAGCTTTTAGTATGGTTGTGAATCACTCTGAACAGCCTGCTAGTGTTGTGCGCCAAGCAATGGATGAAATTGTATTTTTATTAACACAGTTGCAGCGTTGTTGAAGATAAAAATATACTGCTAGCTGTGATGTTATTCTTCTTTTAGGCTTTGTGCAAAATCAGGGGATTTCCCTCAGATCAGAGTATCTAAATCCCTGACTGCACGCGCCATAGACTAGTAGTCTGTCAAATACAAGATGACGGATAATGGGAGATATATTTTCCAGCACGATAATCAGCTATGCCTGCAAAAAGATACATTGTTTCGCTGACTCCTGAAGAACGCCAAATTCTAGAACAATTAACCAAAACAGGTAAAGCCGCTGCTGCCAAAATCAATCATGCTCATATACTGCTAAAAGCCGATGTGAATCAGCCTGATGGCGGATGGAAAGATCAGTCTATCAGTGATGTTTTCAATATCAGCACTAGAACAATTGAACGTGTTCGGCAAAGGTTTGTAGAAGAAAGCCTAGACAATGCTCTTGTACCCCGTCAGCGACATTCATTGAAGTGGCGACGACTAGACGGAGAAGCAGAAGCCCATTTGATAGCGACAGCTTGCAGTAGCCCACCATTGGGATGTAGCCGTTGGACATTACGGCTATTAGCAGACCAGATAGTGGCATTGGGATATGTAGAGAGTATTTCCCATGAAAGTGTGCGACAAGTGCTAAAAAAAACGAGCTTAAGCCTTGGTTGAAGGAATCTTGGGTTATTCCTCCTGAAGCCAGCGCAGAGTTTGTTTGTCAAATGGAAGACATTCTACAATTGTATACTCGTCCCTATGACCCCGACTACCCCTTGATTTGCTTTGATGAAAGCTCAAAGCAATTGATCCCACATTCCGCACCCCCCGGTGTCACAATCGGTAATTTCGTATTTTTGAATTCATTTTAGGATGTTTTTTATACAAAAAGGTCGAAATCTTAGGTGGCGATCGCTAATCCCAAACCCCCAAACGACCATTTTTCGTTGTGTGACAGTTTAGGGTGCGGAAGATGGGATGAATATCAACGGGAAGGAGTTTGTAATTTATTTATGATGTTTGAGCCTTTGGT
>NZ_CAWUDM010000138.1:0-13075 GCF_963920855.1 Nostoc sp. CCY0012
CTTCTGGGGTTGGGGGGTGTTGGGGAGATGGGGGTGTGATTGTCGGTGTGCTGATTCTTGGGGAAATGCCTGTGGCTACTTGCGGAATATTGGCACTTGGTAATAAACCCAATAAGGTCACTTCTAACCACAAACGCGGTTGGGTGGTATTTTTGATTTGGACTTCGGCTGTGCGTAGGTGTTGTTGTCCTACCAGAATTGTACTGATGTCGAATTTCTGGGCGAACTCAACTAGTGCTGTCCAAGTTTGTTGGGTACAAGTAACTAAATCTGAACGGTTGGGTGCGGTTTTGGCTATGAGTAAATCACGGTAGAAAGCAGCGAAGTTTTGCAGGATAATTAGTGGTTCTCGACCACGGTCTAAAATGTTACGGCTACAATCTAAAACTGTTTCTGGATGATCTTGGGCGATCGCCATTAATAGCGCTAGTAAGTCTCGTTCACTCACTGAACCCACTAAATCCCAAACTTTTTCTGGGGTGACTTCACCCGCAGACAAGGCTAATTGATCGAGGAGACTTTCTGCATCCCGTAATCCACCCTGGGCCATTTGAGCGACTACGGTGACAGCATCAGGAGAAATATTAATGTTTTCTTTGGAGGCGATCGCACTTAAATGCTTGGTCATCGCCTCTAACTGAATGCGTCTAAAATCAAACCTTTGGCAACGAGAAATAATTGTGGGTAATACTCGCTGGGGGTCGGTTGTTGCCAAGACAAAAACTACATGCTTTGGTGGTTCCTCTAAGGTCTTTAGTAGTGCATTAAACGCCGCTGTACTGAGCATATGGCAATTATGCACCAAAAGCCCATTTGCCACAAAGTTGTGATTATCTGCCACTTCAATGTCATAAACTCGTTCAACTCCAGCGAGGTGAACAGATTCGACTGTCTCCAAACTTGTAATCCATTGAGGGGATTGAATGGGGATGGCAAACAGTGTTGCAGGTAACTGAGGTGTTTCCGTATCCTTTGTTAATGGCAATTCGCAGTTGTGGACGTAATTCTTGAAGGCGCTTGGCTTTGTATTCCAACCATTCTTGCTGCTTTTCTGCGTGTGTCCAGCACAATCTGGGGAATCGGCTGTATTTATTAGGGTAAGAGATGGAGCCGTCTCCCAGTAACGTTCCATAGATAAGTCCAAGGGCATCTGGTTGTAAAACCGCAGCATTGGCAAGGAACTTTTCTGTTCTGAGTTCCCAATTTCCGTGTCCTTTTTTGTATGGATGTCTTTTCCAGTGAGACTGGATGCTGCCAATTCCCCTACCTTTTTTTTGTAAAAATGTGGGGATATTAAGCTTTTCGCCACACCCGCAAGCACAGAAAGGTCTAAATAATTCAGCTTGTTGAAGAACAGATTCCAGGTTATAAGATTTTTGCCCGGATGTATTGCCTTTAAACTGGTGTCCGCTAACGAATCGCCGGATGCGTCCATCGACACCAAATTTATAAATGAGGGTACCGCACCCGCATTCACAGGAGATAGTATCTTCGCTCCTTCTTTTACGTCTTTTGCTGCTATCCATCCCTGATCTGTCCTGATTAAATGATTACCCGTACATCTAATTTCTCGGTTATTCGTCTTGATAACCAGCGTTTGACGTTCTCCTTGATCTAACCACCTCACAACTTGTTTGAATTGCCACTCGCCTGATGAGTCGTTGTAACTCATCACTTTCTTACCCTTGATACTAGGATTATCAATTCTGACGAGTCCTTCATCAGTTAAAACCAGAGAATCTCCAGTCAGACATTCATCGACTACATAAACTTTGTAGCGACACTGTACAGGCGCAAACTGGGCTTTTTCAATTAATTCACGGATATTATCAACACCAGTATTGCTGGCAGCATCAATTTCTATCACATCGAGAGAATAGCCCTTAGTGATGCCTTGACAAACATCACACACGCCGCAGGGTTCAGCCGTTGGCTTGTCACTTTTGAGACAATTGAGCGATTTAGCGAGAATACGGGCGCTAGAAGTTTTACCCGTACCTCTGGGGCCAGTAAACAAATAAGCCGGAGCAATTTTAGCTGTACGGATCGCGTTGGTGAGGGTGGTAGCGATCGCTTCTTGTCCCACCAGTTCAGCAAAACTCTTTGGGCGATACTTATGGTGCAGGGGTTCGTAAGACATGGAGAAATAGACTTCAATGCCTTTGGGCGTTGGTGGGTAGCACCCAGATGAGTTTGGGATTCACCTATTTTAACAATTCGCGTCCTTGTCCCCCACTAAGACTGTACGTTGTTGTACCCTACAGAAAAGCAGAAATTTCCGGGCTATACATTTTTTTGAATGTAAGTAGCCACATGGTACAGTGCGATCGCAATAATCTTCGGTTGACATTCTCCTCACCTCTAAACCCTGGCGCGGTGTAGTGAGAGCATTCTTGTCGAATTTAGGTAAACAATACTCAATGGTGCAGCAAATGTTCAGGCGGTTATTTCAGTGGTTCAAAAGCTTTTTTCAAACCTTGTTTGGAGGTAAACGCACTCCCGCCAAGGTAGCGGAGAACTCGCCCAAAGAACCAGCACCACCCCTAAGCGATACGGATTTAGAATTTCTCTTCAACCAACTTCTTGAAGGCGTGCATCAGATGCGGGGTCAAGAGTGGGCGCAAAAGTGGTTGCAACGCATCGAGAATCGTGTCTCCACTGAACAATGGGTAGGATGGTTACGGCGTTTTGGTGAAAGACTGTTAGCATCACCGTCACCTAACAATGAATTAGCAGCACGCTTAGTGCAACTGGGTGATTTAGGTGTTGGAGAAGTGGGAGATGTTGCCTATGATCTGGGGATGCAACTGTTGTCCCGCAATCAAGGCGAACCAATATGGGAATATGACGGGCCTGATGCAGTTACAACATCTTCACCGTCTCCAGTTAGCGCCCCAGTCTCACAAGCCCCAGCAGAACAAGAAGTAAGTCAACATGAAAACCTCCCGACTGAGCCAGAAGCCCAAACTGTCACCTTAGATGAGTTGTTTATCATGTTGCAGCAGGATGAAAACTTACGCCAACAAATTGGCCAACAGTTAGGAATCGAAACAGATGATCCACAACTGATTATCCAGGAATTAGTTAGTCAATACTATACTCCCAATCAATCGACCACAGATCAAACCTGATGTGGAAAACCTCTCCCCGTAGGCTCTATTGCGAATTGCGAATTGCGTTCACGAAGTGTGCCGGAGGCTCTATTGCGAATTGCGAATTGTTCGGTCAGTGTGGGTAGTTCACTTCGACTAATTCCACTCCGAACACTTCTACAAAGCACTGGGCTATATGAGTACGTACTTCTTGGCAGGTAATACCGGGAATCCATTGGGCTAAACTGCCTACAGGTTTATCAGCAATGCCGCAGGGGATTATGTGTGCAAAGCCTGACATATCGGGACAAACATTTAAGGCAAAACCATGCATGGTAATCCAACGGCTAACTTTAATGCCAATGGCGGCGACTTTTCGCCCTTCTAACCACACACCAGTAAAACCGGGGAGGCGATCGCCTGACAACCCATAAATAGCTAACACCCGAATTAATACTTCTTCTAATTGCCGTAGGTACCAATGCAGGTCTTGACGATAATGTCGTAAATTTAATATCGGATACCCTACCAGTTGACCAGGGCAATGATAGGTGACTTCACCACCACGTTCAACTCGGTGGACATCAAATTGACTATTTTTTTGGTCAAACTTGAGAAATTCTGGGTTACTGCCTTGTCCTAAGGTGTAGACAGGCGGATGCTCTAGCAAGATTAATACATCATCTAAATGAGGCTCATGAATGCGTTCCTGCAAGAGCGATCGCTGCCATAGGTGAGCATCTATATATGGCATCAATCCTGCGTTAAATAACAAACAACGTCTCTGATGTGTTTTTATACTACGGATCATGCCAAAAATCAACTGGGTTATTGACTAAATATATTTCAACTTCCAGGAATTTAGTCAACAAATGTCAAGCTATGCAAAGGATTTTAAAGGAACATCAAGGGAACCTGCATTAGAAAATACAAAGTGCTAGTTTGAATATATAACCTCAACGGTGTTAGGAGGGATTGCTGCAACACGCATCACGCCAACAAATAAGAACGAATAGAAACGAATGCACTGGCTGATGACTCTAATAAATTGTTTGCATCTCGAACCAGATAAAACTGTCAACTTAGAGAAAGCTCACAAACAGTACATTACAATTGTTCACAATTTGTTTTGGCGGTATTGATAGATTACCGCAACTTCTTTTCATACAAAACAAATTCACATCAAATTCAAATATTGAGTGGGAGAGTTTACATGAAGCTTGTCATCCACGGCAAAAATATTGAAATCACCGATGCGATTCGGGAATACGTACATCAAAAGATTGAAAAAGCAGTTAGTCACTTTCAGAACATTACAAATGAAGTGGATGTGCATCTTAGCGTTGCCCGGAATCCTCGCATAAATCCTAGACAAGCGGCTGAAGTCACTATTTTTGCAAATGGTAGCGTCATCCGTGCCGAGGAAAGCAGTGAAAACTTATACGCCAGCATTGATTTAGTGGCAGATAAAATTGCTCGTCAATTGCGTAAATATAAAGAAAGACGGCAAGATAAGAAAACTCATGCCCTACCAACTAATACAGTAGTAGTTCCCGAACCAGTAGCAGCAGATTTAATAGGCGATCGCACTCCTGAATTACCTAACGAGGTCGTCCGCACAAAATATTTTTCCATGCCACCGATGACAGTTGACGAAGCCTTAGAACAGCTACAACTAGTGGGACATGACTTTTATATGTTCCACAACTCAGAAACTGGCGAGATTAATGTGATTTACGAACGCAACCACGGCGGCTATGGTGTGATTCAACCCCGTCACAATAACGGACACACCAACGGTAAGAATGGCCATGCAGCCCACACGAATCATTTTGTGATGGAAGATTCCTACTCGCATAAATGAGGGGAGTAGGGAAAGAAGAAGCAGGGGGGCAGGGTGCAGGGTGCAGGGGGGAATACTTTTGGCTATGACCAAAATTTTCCCTATTCCCTATTCCCTAAACCGCCAACTGCTGTAAGGTCTTCAGCGCCTCTTCTACATGACCTTTAAAGTTCAACATGGAATCAAATACGTATTGCACAACGCCCTGTTGATCAATCACGTAAGTTACGCGGCCAGGAATTAAACCAAAAGCTGTGGTTGCACCGTATTGCTTCCGCACCTGGTTATCTTTGTCACTTAGCAGGGTAAAGGGTAAGTTGTGCTTGGCGGCAAATTTTTGGTGAGATTCGCTAGAGTCACCACTGACACCAATTACTTCTGCACCAGCAGTTTTAAATACTTCGTATTGATCCCGAAAGGCACAAGATTCGGCGGTACATCCCGGTGTGTCATCTTTGGGATAAAAATATAACACAACAGCTTGCTTACCCCGAAAATCTCTGAGGCTTACTGTTGCACTATTTTGGGCTGGTAAAGTGAAATCAGGAGCAGTATCCCCTACTTTAACTGGCATATTATTTTACCGATTTTGTTAAGAGTCCATCTCAGCTAATTCTAACCAGCGTTCGGTTGCCATATCAATCGCTTGCTTCAGGGTTTCTACTTGATCGTAGAGTTTTTGGACTTGGGTGTAATTCCCAGGCTTGACATTTACCAAGGCTTTTTCGGTTTCGGCTTTCTCTGATTCCAACTTGGCAATTTTCCCTTCTAACTCCTCAAATTCGCGCTTTTCCCAGTTTGATAATCGGCGGCGCTTTTTGTTGTCGGTGTCTGAATTTGTAAGTGCAGCTTTGATATCTGCTTGTGGTTTTTCCGGGGTATTGGCAGCTTGTTGTTGTTTTTCTGCCTCTTCTTCCGCTTTTTTGTAATCTAGATAAACTGAGTAATTTCCTGGATATTGTCGCAGATTACCGCCTGCTTCCAAGGCAAAAATTGTGTCTACGGTGCGATCTAAGAAGTAGCGATCGTGAGATACTGCAATCACACATCCAGAAAAATCTTCTAAATAATCTTCTAGTACTGCTAACGTCTGTACATCTAAATCATTGGTTGGTTCATCTAATATCAAAACATTGGGCGCACCAATGAGAATCCGTAGTAAAAATAAACGCCGTTTTTCGCCCCCAGAAAGCTTATGAATGGGTGCGTATTGCTGGTTTCCGGGAAATAGAAACCGTTCCAACATTTGGGAAGCAGAAATTTGTGTACCATCAGAAATTTTGACAAATTCGCCTTCTTCTTTGATGTAGTCAATCACGCGCTGATTTTCATCTAAAGCTGTAAGTAACTCTTCAGAATGCTGGTCAAAATAGCCAATGTGAATAGTAGTTCCGATTTCCACACTACCGGAATCTGGCTGCACACGTCCGGTAATCATATCCATTAAAGTAGATTTTCCGGTGCCGTTACCGCCGATAATCCCAATACGGTCTTCTGGACTAAATTCGTAGGTGAAATCATTAATTAAAGTGCGTCCATCGTAGCCTTTAGATACATTATTTAATTCAATAACTTTTTTACCAATGCGACGACCAACTGTAGAAATATCAACTTTACCCTGGACTTGTTTAAACTCAGTTTCTCGCAAAGCGTGAACGCGGTCAATTCTAGCTTTTTGCTTGGTACTTCTGGCTTTTGGCCCCCGGCTTAACCATTCCAATTCCCGGCGTAATACACCTTGATGTTTGCGCTGGCTACTAATTGCCGATTCTTCAGCTAAAGCTTTCTTTTCGAGGTAGTAAGAATAATTACCTGAGTAGGTAAAGATATCTCCCCGATCTATTTCTATAATCCGGTTTGTCACCTTATCAAGAAAGTAGCGATCGTGGGTTATCAGCAACAGGGCGCCCCGAAAGCGATTTAAATAACTTTGTAGCCATTCCACCGAAAGCGCATCCAGATGGTTGGTAGGCTCATCCATCAGTAACACATCTGGTTCTGATAGCAAAGCTGTGGCTAAGGCGATGCGTTTGCGATAGCCTCCCGACAAGGTACCGATGACAGCATCAAAGTCAGAAATTCCTAACTTAGTCAAGATAATCTTAGCGTTGGTTTCTAGTTCCCAAGCACCAGTAGCTTCCATGCGCTGCATTACATCAGAAAGGCGCGACATTAGTTGACTATCTTCTGGATAGTGAGCCAGTTTATCAGATAGTTCTTCATACTCACGCACCAAAGCCATGTGTCCGCCACTATCAGCAAAAATCTGTTCTAAAACTGTGTGATTTTCATCTAAATCTGGTTGTTGGGGTAAATAAATTATCTTTGAACCAGAAGCAAAAGTAATTTGCCCACTATCAATTGGTTCTAGTCCAGCAATCATTTTTAATAAGGTTGATTTACCAGAACCATTGGTACCAATTAAACCAACTTTGTCAGTAGCATCTAAGCTGAAGCTAGCATCTTTTAATATTTCCTTGATGCCAAAATCTTTTTTAACTGATTGTAATGTAATAATACTCATAAAAATTAGTCATTAATTAGTTTCTGTAGAACATTAAGTCTAACAGACAAGGGAGGTTTGCAAATTTGCCAAAAATATACGTAACCGATACAAAAACTCTTTTTAACTTTCTTCCCTTTGTGTCCTTTGTGTACTTTGCGGTTTATTTTTTTTACCCTCTGGGGAAAGTCACAATCCCCTAATATTTTATTCAGCGGCTGTGTATTCAGATTTTTCAGATAAACTAACCGCAAAGGACGCTAGTACACAAAGAAAAGAGATTAATCGAGAGAAGAAATCCAAGGCAATCTAGAACCAAGTTAAGCAAATAAATCGAGGGGTAGATGTCCATACATTTCGTTTATTCCCCCTTCATTATATGATTGACAAGAAATTAAAACTCCCCGATGATGTCCCGCATAGGAATCGAGATAACATAAGCCATTTTTGCCATTTAATTTAATATAAACTGGACCTTCCGGCGTGGCTAAATTACTAGGAACCTCGTGACCAAAAGCATGAGAATAAGTTCTCATAGCCATTATTCCTTCTTCTGCGGTATCAGCGCAAATTCCTAATATTTGGTAATCAGAAATACTCGTTACCAACACTAAAGCCCGGCAGACTAACGCTTTTTCCGATGGTTTGAGAATGGGAGCGATATCTAAGCAATTGAATTTGTTCAGGATTTTTTTGGCTTCGGAGATTGTGAAATTCTGATGATTGGGAGTTGACATAGATTCGTTTGTTGTCTTCTGAGTTTTGTTGGTGTGCTTGAGGTGGGTATAGCCCACCCCATTTGCATTATTTACCTAAGCTATGGTTGATTGGGAACATTCCCTAGATTGAAAATGAATGGCACACTGCCTTTAGCTTCGCCACCCATAACGAGGACATTTGGCATTTGAGAGCCACCATTTCTCCAAGCTTCAATTGCTTCTTTTTGGAGAACTAACTGCCCACCTTGGGCTTTAAGAGTCTCTGCTAATAGTCTTTGAGCTTCTGCTCTACCTTTGGCACGATTAACATCTGCTTGCGCTTGTTGTTCGGCTTCCCGCGCTATATAAACGGCTCTTTGTGCGCGCTGTTCAGCTATTTGTTTTTCTTCTACAGCTCTGGCAAACTCTGGGGAGAAATTTAAGTCAACTACGCTAGTATCTAGCACAATTATCCCATATTTAGCCAAGCGATCGCTCAAAGCCAAATCAAAGTCTTCTTTTAATTCACTCCTTTTAGTAATTGCTTCTTCTACTGTTCTTCTAGCCGCCGCAATTTTGAATGCTTCCTGTGTCTGAGGAGCGATGATTTTCGAGACAATATTTGCTAGGGTTCCCTGTTTTCTTCTCACCTCAACTACCCTTGTGGGATCAAGGCGAAAGTTAATGGCAAATCTTGCAGATAAATTTTGCAAGTCCTTAGTAGAACTTTCCGCCGGGACTTCAAACTTTTGTACTGTTAAATCATACACATCAACGACTGAAACAAGAGGCGGTTTAATGTGAATACCTTCTAGTAGCGCACCATCTCTAGCTTTACCTAAGATGCTGATGACTCCTGCTTGTCCTGGGTTGAGAATCACAAAGGAATTTAGTCCGACGAGGACAATAAGTGCTAACACAATTCCGAAAACTGTGGTTTGCCAATTCCCCAATTGTTGACTTTTCAAGGTTCTATCTCCTTATGCATCTTTTGGCAACTCCAGTACTATGGTGACACGTCCCCTGCCTCTTATTGTGGTAACATCGAGTTCACGCAACTGTAAATCACTGTGGCTAGAGCAATTAAATCTCATCAAACCTTGACAAGGCGTAGACATTCAGTGCATCCGCTTCAGCGACTGCTTGACTACGGGAATGAGTATCGTCGGCAAATTTGGCTGGCAATTGGTTGTTCGGTTTTGAATAAACTTTTTGACTTAGCACCACCGGCATTAATTGGGATTGCAGTGGATGTAGTAGTTCAGCAGCAGGATTCTATCATTGCCCAGTTTGGGATTCAAGATATCTTGGGGCAATTTTTGATTCTGTCTCTACTCACTGTTGTCACTTGGATACTAGAATCATTTTTTGAGTATCGATATAAGTTATTGTGGCGCAACTTAGGGCAGAAGATTCAGCATAATTTACGTCTGGATGCATATAAACACCTGCAAGAATTGGAATTAGCTTATTTTGAAGAACGCAGCACTGGTGGTTTAATGTCTATCCTCAGTGATGATGTTAACCAATTAGAGCGTTTTTTGGATGTGGGAGCAAATGACATTATTCAAGTGGCCACAACCGTTGTCATTATTGGTGGGGCATTTTTTGTGTTGGCTCCTAGTATAGCTTGGATGGCAATTTTGCCCATGCCATTTATTCTTTGGGGTTCGGTAGCTTTTCAGAAGTTATTAGCACCACGTTACGCTGATGTGCGGGAAAAGGTAGGTTTACTTAATGGACGTTTGTCCAATAATTTGAGTGGTATTACTACGATTAAGAGTTTCACGGCTGAGGAATATGAAGCCGGACGTTTAGAAATAGAAAGTATAGCTTATAGACACAGTAACTCCAAAGCGATCGCCCTGTCGGCTGCTTTTATTCCGTTGATTCGGATGTTGATTTTAATTAGTTTTACAGCCTTGTTACTGTTTGGTGGCATGGAAGCAGTAGCTGGGAGAATGTCTGTAGGTGTTTACAGTGTATTAATCTTTTTAGTCCAGCGTTTACTTTGGCCTTTAACTAGGTTAGGCGATACCTTTGATTTATATCAACGGGCGATGGCTTCTACTAATCGCGTGATGGATTTGTTGGATACTCCTTTGGCGATTCATCCGGGAAATATCACTTTACCTGTGGATACGGTGCGCGGTGAGGTGGAATTTCATCATGTGAGTTTTGCTTATCAAGATAGATTATCGGTAATTGAAAATCTGTCGTTGCGAGTGCCCGCAGGAAAAACCATTGCTATTGTCGGTTCGACTGGTTCGGGTAAAAGTACTTTAGTGAAACTGCTATTGCGGTTATATGAAATTAAATCTGGAAAAATTACCTTAGATGGCATTGAATTACAGAACTTAAACTTGCGGGATTTGCGGCGCTGTATTGGCTTGGTGAGTCAAGATGTATTTTTATTTCATGGTACGGTAGCCGAGAATATTGCTTATGGCAGCTTTGATGCTACAGAGTTAGAGATAATCACGGCGGCTAAGGTGGCTGAGGCAGATGAATTTATTAGGGAACTGCCCCAAGGTTATGAGACAATTGTCGGGGAACGAGGTCAAAAGTTATCTGGTGGACAACGCCAAAGAATTGCCATCGCTCGTGCAGTACTCAAAGATCCGCCTATTTTGGTTTTAGATGAGGCTACCTCGGCGGTGGACAATGAAACCGAAGCGGCTATCCAGCGATCGCTCGAACGGATTACAGTAGATAGAACTACCATTGCGATCGCTCATCGTCTTTCTACTATTCGCAATGCTGACTGTATTTATGTGATGGAATATGGAAAGTTGATAGAGTCGGGGACTCATGAGGAGTTGTTGGATCACGATGGGGTTTATGCAAGTCTCTGGCGTGTGCAAAGTGGGTTAAGATGATTCTCACGCAAAGGCGCAAAGACGCAGAGAGATTATGATGTTTGGTGGTAGTCAGCCGGAAACTGGGGATAGCAAGTGGCGTCGTCAGTTGGATAAGTTTGTTAAGGAAAATCAGCGGGATTTGGCGGCGCTGTTTTGGGGTTTGTGGTTAGCAAATGGTAACAGTCAGGGTACTGTGGGGATTGATTTGCAGCCAACGCCGCATTTTGTTTATTGTCCTCAAGCAGCGATAGAAAATTTAAACGATAAGGTGGAAAATCGGCTTCAGGAAATTTTGGGAATTGTGGATAATCATCAACCTGAAGTGGAAGTGGTGATGATTGGGATTGGGAAGGGTGAGATTAAGTTGATTCAGTTTGCACCGGAACCACCGCCGCCTGTTTGTTTTGAGGAGGTGGGGAAGGATGTTGATGGGTTGTTGGATTTGTTGGAGGAGAAGATGAGTGGGGTGGTTTTTTTTAACGCAGAGTGACGCTGAGGTGATTAATTTTCAATACACAGTGATATCAGCCCACCATTTTTGTGATTGTTGACGGATTGACTGTATTTCTTCAGCAGACATTTTATCTAAGTTTTTTAAAATAAAACTCATGCGCCCTTGAGTCTGTAGTTTATGGCGATGTTTGTCGAGAAAGTTCCAATAAAAGAAATTAAACGGACAAGCATTTTCACCAATTCGTTCTTTGTGGTTATAAACGCAACTTTTACAATAGTCACTCATCTTATTGATGTAATTGGCAGATGCAGCATAAGGTTTTGATGCTAAGATTCCCCCATCTGCGAATAAACCCATACCAATAACATTTGTTTGCATCACCCAATCATAAGCATCAATAAATGCAGCGTGAAACCAATTTTCTACTTCTTGGGGTGAAATTCCCGAAATGAGAGCAAAGTTACTGAGTATCATTAATCGCTGGATATGATGAGCGTATCCTGTGCGTTGCACTTGAGTAAGAATTTGGTGTAAACAATTCATTTTAGTTTCACCAGTCCAAAATAATTCTGGTAATGGTTGGGTGTAATCAAACCAATTTTTATCAGGGTAATCTGCATCTACAAAATGATAAATTCCCCGCATATATTCACGCCAACCTAAAACCTGACGAATAAAACCTTCTACACTATTTAATGGAACTTGCTGCTTTTGATAAGCTTGTTCGGCTGCTTGAATAACTTCTAATGGTTGGAGTAAACCCAGATTTAAGTAAGGAGAAATTAAGGCGTGCCACATGGTTTCTTCTCCTGTTATCATGGCATCTTGGTAAGTGCCAAAATTAGATAATCTATGTTGAATAAACCAATGTAAAACTTGTAAGGCTTGGAGGCGATTTACTCCCCAACGAAACGGTTCTAAATCTCCATAAGTGGGAATAGTAAGTGATTTAACTTGAGTGATGACATCCTGAGTAATATCATCAGGTTCAAACCACTGTGTAAGCGGTGTATTTAGATTACCTTTGGGTGGTTGGCGATTTTCTTTATCTAAGTTCCAAGTACCGCCAATTGGTTGATTTTTCTCCATCAAAATCTGAAAACGCCGTCTACCTTCTCGATAGAAATCTTCCATTAATAGGCGCTTACGATTTTTGGCCCAATGATTAAATTCTTCTGTACTCCACAAAAAATGATTGTTAGGAACTAGGGTAATTTTACAAGACAAATCTAAACTTTGAATAAATTGGGTGAATGGTCGGTCATTTGGTATCATCACCCGCAATTCTGTAATGTGATTGTCTTGAATCCATTCTTGCAAGGGTGTGATGAAATCATCGGCTATTTTGTAGGTAACAGCATATGCTTGATGAAGTAATTCTTCAGCAAAATGTCGCATTGCTGACCATACTAAAACTAATTTTTGCTGGTGATAAGGACGTACTTGGATATGTTGTAGTGATTCAATAAAAATTACAGGTACATTCTCTTGATGAGAACAACTTTGTAATGCAGCTTGTTGTTCCCAAAGCTGGTCACCTAATATCCAAATACCAATATTCATAAGTCATTAGGAATGTGGATTTAATAAAATACAGAACCTCACCCCCAACCCCTCTCCTTGG
>NZ_CAWUDM010000139.1:0-12935 GCF_963920855.1 Nostoc sp. CCY0012
TAACTCTACTACATCAGCCCTTTTTTTTATACTCTTTTTTTGGCTACAGTATTGAAAAAGGAACTGTTATTTTTGTATTTAAGCAGCATATACTCATAATTTAAAAAATATAATAGCCAATGACTAGTTATCGAGTTAGTCATTAGCTATTATATTTTTAAGCAGTACGAAAACGCGCCAACTCCTCACCAGTCTTAGCATCATGGGCGTGAACAGTACACACCAAACAAGAATCAAACGATCGCGCGACGTGACCAACTTCCACAGGGTCTGTAGAATCCTCAATAGGTGTCCCTATCAAAGCTTCTTCAATGGGGCCGCGTTTACCTTCACCATCACGGGGGCCGATATTCCAAGTACCAGGAGCAATCACTTGGTAATTTTTAATCTTACCGCCTTCTATATTTACCCAGTGACATAACGCACCCCGCGCAGCTTCCGTTGCACCCCAACCCTGACCGTCTTTTTCTGTAGGTTTAATATACCAGGGGTCATTTAATTTGAACTCGCGTAGACAATGTTCAGCTTGGCGATATAACTTGACAAGTTCGTGAACTCGTGCTAATTGACGCACATGAGTGTTAGCACCACCCATCTTTTTGAACACATCTAGAATAAACCCATCATGGTGTTGCCAAGACTCGCCATGATTACCACCCGCCACTAATTGACGCGCTAAGGGGCCAGCTTCTAAGCGCCCAAAGTCTTTGTGGAGGACAGCACTTGCCCAAGAATAGGCATTATCAAAGTCTTTGCTGTTATTTGCCGTGGGTTTAGTAGTGCGATCGCTTGGGTGAATATCTGCTGTTCCTTCATCGTACCAAGAACGAGTTGTATTCTCGCGGATCAAGGACTGATCAATCAAAGTATGGGTGTCGCTGAAGCTGTCGTACACGCCACCCTTCATAATCGTCGCAGCATTGCGCCCTTCAATAGTGGGCTTTTGGTATTTATCTTCATGGGCTAAATATCCCCAAGTCACATATTTACCCACACCAGCGCCATATCTATCTAAACCGATATCTAAACCCATGCGCCAATATAAACCCAAATCCGATTCACGATGCTTGCGGTCTTCATCCAACCACGCCATAAAATCATCGTAGCTTTGGATTTGTTCGTAACGTTCCAAAGAACAACCCAACCACACTGGTTCTAACCAATTGGTGCGGAAGTATTCCAGAATCGCCCAAGCGCGGGTAATATCTGTCAGGGTGGGCGCGCACATCACTCCACCAGGCACCATATAACTGCTGTGGTAACTAGTGGAATCTTCATAATGTTATTGAAGAACTTGTTTTATAAAGTTTTTCTGCTATGAGATAACATTTTATTTTCACCATTTCAGTTTATAAAAAAGGGAATATCTAGGGAATGAGCGGACAAAATCAAAATCAGGATGATTGCGAGGGGACATATTCCACATCTACACATGAATATGCAAATGCAGACTCAACCGACTTATTCGCCGATATTTTTGCAGATTTTGAGCCGCAGAACACCACAGACGGCAGCTATAGAGGAACAATGGCGAAAATTAAAGCCACGGAATTACAGTATCAAGCAGTTTTTGAGCAGAAGTTAGTCGAAGCTAATACTAATTTAAAAAGGGAGAGAATAAGAGTTAGCATTAAACAAACTGGCAATTCTCTCCAGTTACGAGCTACGCTACCGTTAAAACCAGGCGATAAAGCTCCGCTTCGCCGAGGCGATCGCAGCTCAGGTAAAGAAAAAAAGCAGTATGATTTGTCTCTGGGGATACCTGCAAATTTAGAGGGACTGAAAACTGCAATTGAAGAAAGTTACGAGTTGGGTAAATTAATCGCTCGTCATACTTTCCAGTGGAATGAAAAATATTTAGGAATTAAATCTAGAGAAAAGCAAGAAATAAAAACCATTGGAGAATTATTAGATACATTTGACGAGAAATATTATCAAACCCGTCAGAGAACTATAACGAGTCAAAATACTTTTGCTAACTATATATCTGTAATTAAAAGAAACTTTCCTCTCACCCATTTAGCCACAAAGGAGAATTTCGAGGAAATCATTAATTCATTTCAGGGTAATAAAAAAAATGAACTAATTGCCGTAACTTCTGTTTTGATTAAAACTTTTAATTTAGGATTTACACTCGATGTGACACGAGATAATGTCACCCCAGCCCATAGAGAAATTCCCGAAGATGATCAGATAATATCTTCTTTTGACCTATTTGAGAAATTCGCCCTAAACCGCAAAAATACAAATATTAGTGATGAAATTGACACTTGGGAAATGTGGCGTTGGGTATATGGAATGTTGGCGACATTTGGGTTAAGACCAAGGGAATTATTTGTACAACCAGATATTAATTGGTGGATGTCTCCCCAAAATATAGACCATACTTGGAAAGTGAATAAAAATACCAAAACTGGATATCGAGAAGTTATCCCCTTTGTACCTGAATGGATAGAGTTATTTGATTTAAAAAATCCCAAACCATTAAAGATTTTAGAGAAAAAGGTGGCAAAAATTGCATCTGTGCAAAATATTAATTGGATGCGGAGAGATATATCCAGATGGTTTAGAAAAGTGGGAATTGAGTTTCAACCCTACGATTTACGTCATGCTTGTGCAATTCGAGCGCATCTTCAGGGAATACCTATTAAAGCCGCAGCAGATAATTTAGGTCATACTGTTGATGAACATACAAAAACCTATCAAAGATGGTTTGGTATTGAAAACCGGAAGAAAGCCTTTGGTGAGGTAATTAGTCAAAAGTCGTTAATTGAGTTGCAGAAAAATGAAATTTTGGCGCTCAGGATGGAGAATGAAAGGTTAAAGTTGGAGGTTGAAAAGTGGAAATCAAGAGAGAATGTCTAACAATCGAGAGGATTACGAACAGCTTTACCTCCACGGTTAAGAACGTGGGTATAAATCATGGTGGTTTTGACATCCTTGTGTCCGAGTAATTCCTGAACGGTGCGGATGTCGTAACCATTTTGTAACAGATGGGTTGCGAAACTGTGGCGAAATGTGTGACAACCCACCTTTTTTTGAATTTTTGCGGCTCGAACTGCTTGTTTTAAAGCTTCATTTAATCGCAAGCCCGTACCGTAAAGTAATTTAATTAGCCGCCCGACTCTACTGCTCGTACGTCAGCCTATAGACAGGTTAATCCGTCTACAATATATTTTGTGTCCTTCACAAAATCTAGTGGGAGTCTTTATGCGCAAATGTGTAGTGATCACTGCTTTGGCTGCGGCGCTTGTTATAAGCCCTAGTCCGGCGAATGCCGCTTTTTGGTTCCTCCCATGGATCATTTTTGGTACTGGCAAGGTGATCGCCGTCAAGACTGTGGTTATCAACAAGGGTTCTACAGTCTTGATTGCAAAGCAAAGGGCCGCAATTGGCTCAACAGCCAAGCTGGGCTTGCTATCTGGGAAGTCAGTCATAGTTAACGGCAAGGTTATCTCCGTTGCCGCAGTTGGTGGCTTGCTCATTGAACGTGGGCTAAAATCATCAGGTTCTCAGTTTATTGATCAAGAGGTCGTAAAGGAGATAGCGGCTGCTCGCTCTATTGGGCTTACCGAGTATAAGACCAAAGTCTGTACCCAAAGATCCGGGGAGCACTATGCAGTCCCGATCGACACAGTGAAGTGCTTGGATGGAAAGGATCCCGCTCTCCTTGCGAAACCGCTTAAGTTGAACAACCTAAAAGTCTCAACCGCTAAGTGAGCTTCACGCCCTTTTTTGCCCGCAGGCGCAGTCTAAATCAAACTTAAGACAATAGTGCGGACACTTTTAAATTTCGTACGACAGAATAAGGGTTTCAGTGCGATCGCGCCAGCGCTGACTTGTCAGTGCGCTATTAAGTAGAGAATCTTAGCTGAGATTATCAAGAGATTGAAAGAGGGTCACGTTAATATCGTTTAAGGTAATTAGATCCGACGATTCGTGAACAGGTCAAACAAATCATCCATAAGTTATTAGGAGGCGTATGAATAACTGGACTGTAGAACAAATTGCATTTCGATGCGATCGCCTTTCTGTACGTCTGGAAAGATTGGCACAGAACTTTCTGCAAATGGCATCTCTCAGTTTGGATGGGGTTAATGGGGAAGCGGTACTTGGGATTGTTAGGGAAAGTAAAGTATTTTTAGAACTGACAGCGATTGATTTAGATGTGGACAGTGCGTTTGAACTGGCTCAAATGCAACGTCAATTGTCTCGATGGCATATTCATTGGTGGTCAACTTGGGCAAGTGATTCTAGTCGTCTGGAAATTTCAAACTTGTCTCAAACCTGGGCAAATCGAATTAGGGAGATGGCAGGAGTTCTGGTTTAAATTCCCATCTTTTAACCCTGATATGCTTAGAAACAGAGTAGAGAAATTTATTGAACGTTGTGAAGATAACCTGGAGGATGATCAATCATGAATCTCAATGAGTTGCCGGGATCTGAAATAATCTTACCTGGACAGAGTGATCTTCACAGAGGTGAATCCAATACAATTGGAGCATTGTTAGCTGCGTTGGCAAAGCCTCTCTGAAAGAGAATCGCGTCAACACGCTTAACTGAAGCTGGTTTAGATATCCCTAAAGATAACTTAGCCCCAGAACCAGAGCTAATCTTATATGCCCTTCTCCAAGATGAACGAGAGGATGCTTACTGTTACTATAATGCTTTGCTTAATCTCCTCAATAGCTTTTGCAATGCACTCGAACTCAGTTATAAATATAAACCGTCTAACTTGACTGTTAAACATCTTTGAAAAAAGCGATTCCTACGGAGCGCTTCGCTATCGCGCAAGTGCTGACTTGTCAGTTCGCTCAATATCCAAACAAACAAACAAAGTGCGATCGCTCAACCCCGAATGAAGTTTGGAAAAGAAACCCTGTACCCAAGTTTGCTTGAGAAAGCAGCCGTATCAGGGAATTAGTTCGTGGAAACCACATCCCTATGGTTAATAATTGCTTCCCATCTGCTTTGTAGTTATGAGAGGGCAAGCAATGATGAATTTTCATCTTCATAAAATAATTTGATCGTGCTGAACTCCCGACGCTGTAAGGTAGAACAGTTTCCAAGTCTAAGCCAGATGACTTTTGGGGGATTCCCAAACACTAAACTCAGATCGTGCATATCAGCATCTTTCGAGACAATCATCAAATCATTATCTTTTGCATAATTCCAAACTATCGGGTCTATTGTTGCTTTCATGCCTACATCTCGAACATGAAGCGAGTCTGGAAAAATATCGCTCAAACGGGTGGATAATTTAGGGGATAAATTTTCATCAAACAGTAATTTCATGCTGATAATGGAGAAATCATCAGCCGACGTTCACGGTCAGCCGCATAAGCAATACAAGCTTTTAAAGCTTCCCGCGTTAGATCGGGAAAATCATCAAGAATTTCTGCTTCTGTCATTTCGGAGGCTAGGTATTCAAGCACCTCATAAACTGTAATTCGCAAGCCACGTACACAAGGCTTACCACCGCGTTTATTCGCTTCGATTGTGATATAGTTTCTGTAATCCATAGGTGGCTGTGCATTTTTGTCAATTTCTCTGATAGCGCAAGCGCTGCTGCAAGCAGATCGTACCATGTATTTTTGCTCAAAACTCAATAACTTCACTGTTAAACATCTTTGAGAAAAACGCTCAATATCCAAACAAAGAAATCAATAATTCAAAATACTCACGCCCGAATCACAGTAATCCTGCGTTGATTTTCCGTCAGCACAACCTGAGTTGATAAACGTTCTTCCATTGGGAGGGCATTTTTACGCCTATCAAACACAAATAACCAACCAAAATCTAACCCCAAACGCCCTAAATAGGATTCTAATTGCTCAATACCCTCAGTTTGGGGGTCACGCTTTTTCTCCCGCCATACCTTTAACTCAATACCTAACGTGACATCCTTGTAACGCAGACATAAATCCATTCTGTCACTACCAATTGCATATTCCCGTTCTAGGGTTCCACCACCATTAACAACACGATGCAAGAAAGCCATTAATACGATGTGGGGGGCAATTTCATGATAGCCAGTGCTACCTAATAACGGTTCTCCGTGCTGTCGCCAAAACTTGAGAAATGCTGCAAGTAACGCATCTATATTTAATTCGCCTTCCGGGGTTAACCAAGTGGGTACAATCATTGGTAGAGAAGCCATTGGTGTCACCGTTAATACCCTGGGTAAAACCTCCCGATAAATGGGATTAGCAATGGTTAATCCACCTTGGGGGTGCATTTTACACAAACCCAAATCCATCACAAATTGAATATCATCGTTGGGTATATCCCCCAATTCTAAACCTGCTAACATTGGTTCAATAATCGCTTTGATTCTTGGTTCTCGTAAGCGTTCAGCTAAACTATCCAAGTGAGTATCTTGACGAGCAATTAATATTTCTTTTGCCTGTAAAATGTGTTCTTTAGTAATAGCAATACTTCTATCTTTCACCATCTTTTCCACAACTTCTTTCGCCAGAGCATTCACTAACCAAGGTTGTCCTTGGGTTAAATCAAAGGCTGTTGCTGTGGCTTCTGGTGTGAAAATTTGTCCGGTTTCTTCTGTATGTTGTTGATATAGTTCTGCCACTTCCTCGGCATGAAAATTTCTCAGGGTAATGGAAGTGACTTTAATATTAAAAGGACTGGATGTGTTTAATCTGTCACTACCACCGGATGCTACTTTATAATCTCGCACATCTCTTAAACCAATTAATCCCACCGATGAGGGAAAATTTTCTGGACGACTGCGATAGCCTTCACGTAACTGTCGTAAAACTGAAATCAGTGTTTGGTCTTGTAGGGAATCAATTTCATCTATAAATAATACTAACGGACGATTTATAGCTCGTGACCAAGCTCTTAAATTTTCGCCAATTCTCTGCCCAGGCGCATTATAAACCCAAGTTGGGGGTTGTAGTTCTGGGGGTAAGTTATCCTCAATTGTATTCCCCCAAGTTCCCAAAATTGCTAATTCTGCGGCACTGGGGTCATGATTAAATGCACTTCCCACCTCTACTGATACCATTACTGCTGCATAACGTCCTGTATCGGTAAGTTGCTGTGCTAGAGCTAACATTGCTGTGGTTTTCCCCGTTTGTCGTGGTGCATGAAGGACAAAATAACTTTCTTGTTCAATCAGCAACGACAAGTCCGGGAGACGACTTGTGGCTGAGATGGTGTAGTGCTTTTCAGGGTTACAAGGACCTGCAATATTAAACCAGCGAGACATGGGATTTTGGCAATTGGCGGACACTTTGAGTTTAGACGATTTTAAGGTTGGGGATGGCACGAAGGGCTAATTGGAGATTTTTGTTTGTTTAAACATCGGGTAGATATACCGAATCATTCCGTCTATTATTCGGAAAAAGATAATAGCCATTCAATTTATTGCTATCTGCCCATATTTAAGTAATTATCTGGAAATTTTCTGTATAATATGTTGATAGTAACGATATCCGCAAAAGTTCTTAATATTATGACTAAATTAACTGTAATGCTTTATATTACTGGATTGTTTGGTGTGAGAGACAGAAAATTTCCGTCTAATAAATAGTTGGGTGGCTTAAGTTATTGATATAGAGGTAAGAGAAGTCTTTACCATGTATATCTGTTCATGAGTGAGGTGATCGATGACTGTGTTTTTTGTGCATGACTTTTAATGGGGTTATAGTTAAAAAAATAAAATTTATCCCTATATGTCTTACTATGTTGCTCCGCATCAACCAGAACGTTTGTTTTCTAGAAAGAGCAAGAATGAAAGAGATGCAAGATATATAGCAGCTCAAGAACTAGCTTGTTTGGTTAATGACAAATCATTAAAATTGAAAATGCCTAATGGTTTCAGTACTAGACAGTTGGTTGAAATTCAAGAAGAAACTTTGATGCCAAAAAACAAAGAAGAAATTTTTACTGCGGTGGAAACTCTTGCAAAGCTTTCTGATTCAAAGCAAAAAGCTCAAAATCTGTATAAACAATCTTTGGAAGTACACAAAAAGATGGACTTATTGTTTGAGGAGACATTATTGGCTGAAAGTGATTTTAATGAGATTAAAAAAAGCCTAAAGCTTATTAGAGATTATGCTGTAGCACTTTCAGCTTATAAAGAAGCTTTACCTGAAGCTACAAAAGCGAGAAAGTACCTAGAAGAAATTTTAGAACTACCTGAATAAATTTTATGAAACAAGAAAGCGTTCTTTTCTCTGAAGTTTACAATATTGAGACATCAGAACAAGACGACTGGTTTAATCCTCGTCTCGATAGAGATACTCATTTATGTATAGATCCATTCCAAGTTTTTAAGTCTAAAGATCCATTCTTTAGTAATTGCCGCCAGAAGTTTATGCAGTTCTTTAGATGTGCTTTTGATGTAGCTTCTAAAATTTGTGAAGTTCCTTCCCAAGAAGATAAAAAATCAGGAAATTTGCCGTCAAAATATAAGAAATTAATATATGATACGCTTCGTTTTCCAGAAGTAGAAGAAGTGTGTTTAGGTTTCTCTAAGCGCACCACTGGTGGAGCAGGTATGGGTAAGGATTTTGCGATAAAACTATCTGATGCTCTTATCAACCTTTCAAAGAAATCTAGTTCGCCTCCTAAACATTTTGAACAAATTGAAATTTTCACTCCAGGTATCGGTAAAGATAAAATCAGTGATGCAACAGGTAATCTGATCAAAAAAGAACTAGTGCTATATACGAGGGATGTTTGTAAGAGGCTTGCTATAAGTGATGAACATCTTAAATGGAACACTGTTAAAAATTTTGATTTTGATTTTGAATATAATGAGTGGGATGACCAAAGCTTTTACTTACCTTTAAATCCTTTCAATAATAAGCCTATACTTTTAGTTCCAAAGGCTTTTTTACGTGAAATACCATCTATTGGTTCTGAACAACTTTATCGTTTTATCAAGAGCAGAGAAAATGAACAATTAAGAGCTAAACTAAACTCTGATCTGCATGATGATCTTAAAAAATATGATTTAGAAAACGAAGAAGAGGAAAAAGAAGATGACAGCAGCAATTCTGCAAAAAAATATGTTTTAGGCTACATTGAACAACATCCAGAAATTTTGAATGAATTTATAAATGATGTTGAAACTCATCCAGATTCATACACTCAGTATAACTTTGAAAAAGATACCAAGAATATTATCAAGCTTCCTAGAGTGATCAAAGAGTTTGTTGACAAAAACCCCCTTCCACGATCAACATATTCCAACTCAGAGGAATTTCGTGAGTTTTTAATTTCATTGATTCTAAAACTAAAACAGTTTGTTGAAGATGAGGAATTCAACGGATACAAGCATTTATGGGAGATTCACGAGGTTGATAGCGATACAGATAATTTAGCTCAACACAATCTTAGATTTCGTAGCCAATCAATTGTAAAAAATCTTGTTGAAGAGCTAATTGGTGAATATTGCTATCAATCCAAGGTAAAACTTAAAAGTGAAAGTGGTCTCGGAAAAAATCCTGTAGAATTCAAATGCTCGGATTCTAATTATAAAGAAAAAGCTTTATTTCTAGCTAAAACTATTGGCAATGTAAATTTTGATGAAGATGCTTTAAAGAAGCTGACCTCAGATTTAAGGAGAGGAAAAGTAAAATTTTGTTATTATCTTGTGTTTGTTCATAGTTCAGAGGCTCTGGAAAAGCTTAAGGAGGCTATTCAAGAAATTGAAAAATTTGACTTTCAAGACCTTTTCTTTAAACTAGTTCTTATAAACTCTGCACAAGAAAGAGATTTGGATATATTGTCATTGGAGTGCCGATATATGACTACACAAAAAGAGGTATGTATTAGCTATGCTCGTGGAGGAAATAGCGGTGAAATTGTAGATAAGCTATGTAAAATTCTTAAGAACAAAAATATTGATATTGTTCGTGATTCGGAAGAGTTGAAGTATAAAGACCCATTAAAAAACTTTATGCAAAGATTGGGGAAAGGTAAATGTGTAATTACAGTCATAAGTGATAAATATCTCAAATCTAGATACTGTATGTTTGAATTAACTGAGCTTATTGAAAACGGAAAGTTTCAAGAAAGAATTGTCCCCCTTGTTTTGGAGGATGCGAAGATTTATGAGCCAGTTGATATCGTTGAGTATATTAGATTTTGGGAAGAGAAACTTGAGGCTACAGACAAAGCAATGAAGTCTGTTCAACTTGCCAACTTAGCACCAAATATAAGAGAAGATATCGAATTATACTCAAAAATAACACGAACGATAAGTGAGTTTATTGGTCATCTGAGAGATTTTCTAGTTCTGCCAATTGATATACACGAGAATTCAAATTTTGAAGATGTTGTGAATGAAATCAATAAGATTCTTTCAAGATGAATTTCTTTTATTTTTTCAAGTTCGTTCCCCACAACACTCCTGATGAATCTGCTGATAAATTCCTCTTAACGCACCAAGATTGTGGACTTTAAGCAAGCGATCGCCTTTGGCAGTGCGCGACAGCGCGATCGCTCAATTTTCAAACAAAGAAATCAATAATTCAAAATACTCAAGCCCGAATCACAGTAATCCGACGCTGATTTTCCGTCAGCACAACCTGAGTTGATAAACGTTCTTCCATTGGGAGGGCATTTTTACGCCTATCAAACACAAATAACCAACCAAAATCTAACCCCAAACGCCCTAAATAGGATTCTAATTGCTCAATACCCTCAGTTTGGGGGTCACGCTTTTTCTCCCGCCATACCTTTAACTCAATACCTAACGTGACATCCTTGTAACGCAGACATAAATCCATTCTGTCACTACCAATTGCATATTCCCGTTCTAGGGTTCCACCACCATTAACAACACGATGCAAGAAAGCCATTAATACGATGTGGGGGGCAATTTCATGATAGCCAGTGCTACCTAATAACGGTTCTCCGTGCTGTCGCCAAAACTTGAGAAATGCTGCAAGTAACGCATCTATATTTAATTCGCCTTCCGGGGTTAACCAAGTGGGTACAATCATTGGTAGAGAAGCCATTGGTGTCACCGTTAATACCCTGGGTAAAACCTCCCGATAAATGGGATTAGCAATGGTTAATCCACCTTGGGGGTGCATTTTACACAAACCCAAATCAATCACAAATTGAATATCATCGTTGGGTATATCCCCCAATTCCAAACCCGCTAACATCGGCTCGATAATCGCTTTTATTCTTGGTTCTCGTAAGCGTTCAGCTAAACTATCCAAATGAGTATCTTGACGAGCAATTAATATTTCCTTTGCTTGTAGAATATGTTCTTTTGTAATAGCAATACTTCTATCCTTCACCATTTTTTCCACAATTTCTTTAGCCAGAGCATTAACTAACCAAGGTTGTCCTTGGGTTAAATCAAAGGCTGTTGCAGTTGCTTCTGGTGTGAAAATTTGTCCGGTTTCTGCTGTATGTTGTTGATATAGTTCTGCCACTTCCTCGGCATGAAAATTTCTCAGGGTAATGGAAGTGACTTTAATATTAAAAGGACTAGATGTATTTAACCTGTCACTACCACCCGATGCTACTTTATAATCTCGCACATCCCTTAAACCAATTAATCCTACCGATGAGGGAAAATTTTCTGGACGATTAGGAAAACCATCTCTTAATTGCCGCAATACTGAAATTAACGTTTCATCTTGCAAAGAATCAATTTCATCAATAAATACTACCAAAGGTCGGGGTGAAGCTTTTGCCCAATCTTGCAAAAAAGCCCTAATTCTTTGTCCTGGTTCTTCCTGTTGCCATTGCCTAACAGGTGGTTGCAATTCATCGGGTAATCGGATGGAAATCGTGTTATACCAAGTTCCCAAAATTGCCAATTCTGCCGCACCTGGGTCATGATTAAATGCACTTCCTACCTCCACCGATACCATTACTGCTGCATAACGTCCTGCGGCGGTAAGTTGCTGTGCTAAGGCTAACATTGCCGTTGTTTTCCCCGTTTGTCGCGGTGCATGAACAACAAAATAACTACGCTGTTGGATTAGCTCCTCCAAATCTGGTAATCGTGTTGTTGGAGATAGCATATAGTCGATATCGTCTTTACATGGGCCTGCAATGTTGAACCAGCGAGACATGGGACTTTGGCAGTTAGCGGACACTTTGAGTTTAGACGATTTTGGGATTGGGGCGGCAATGTAGGGAAGAATTAGGTAATGTCTGAGAAAACCAAATAAATAACTTTTAGCAGAGAAAAATTAACGGATTGGCTGCTAGATACTATCTCAGAATCGCTTGATTTAAGGAAAAATCAGGGAATCATTGCACCTATCCTTACAAATTCTGACTATATAAGCACTTCCGCAATTTATCACCATATAACTGCTGTGAGGCCATTGTCCGCCCAACAGTGCATAAATTTCTACTGGTTTAGCGGAAATAGTCACACCGATTTCGTAAGATGTGCCAGTGTAAGCCGCAAATCTGCGACAAGCCTCTTCATAAAAACGACTGCTACGGTAATTTTTATTAGTCAAATCAATAGCAAACAAACCATAAAAGTAACGGGGTATACTTTGAATGGTTTCCACAATTTGACCCAAATTTCTCGCCAAAATTGCATTGCGAGGAACTTGTGTACCCCAAGCTGTATCTAATGCCCAGGATGCGCTCGTCAGATGGGAACCGCCACAAATACCGCAGATACGCGGCGTCACAATTAAGCCGGCTTGGGGGTCTTTACCGCGCAAGATAATTTCAAATCCCCGAAACAGTTCGGCGTGTGTCCAGGCGTTAACTACCCGCCCATCTTCAATATCGACTCGGACATCTAAATCGCCCTCGACTCTACCGACAGGCGAAATATCTAGTGTTTGAATTGTCATTCTCCTCTCCTAGTGTGTAAGGGAGTAGGGAGTGGGGAGTAGGGAGTAGGGAGAAGAAGCAGGGGGGCAGGGAGCAGGGGGGAAAAACTTCTAGCTATGACCAACATTTTCCCTATT
>NZ_CAWUDM010000140.1:0-12855 GCF_963920855.1 Nostoc sp. CCY0012
TTTTCAACTCAGCGTTGCTGAGTCTTTTCTTGCTGCCTAGTCTAAACTCCAGTATTCATTGATCCCCAAGGATAAGCCTGCCTCTCGGAGTTGTGAAAAGAGGTCAAGCAATGGTAATTCTGACTGGGGATTTTTTATGTTCATATTTTTGACTAAAATTGCTTTGGCTCACCATAACGGCGATAATCATCCCAACTCTTCAGCAACACCCCAGGATACAAAAGTTCTGTTTTCAACTTGCTCAAAATATCATCGTCTTCATGATGAGTAAGAATCCGCACCCAATCCATCAATTCGCTAGTGCTAACTTTTTTACCTGCTTCGCCCTTGTCTCGCCGCATCTCTTCGCGTAGTTCCCAAAAGCGGTCAATAATTGCGTCCACCAATTCCAGAGGCGAAACTGGAAAGCGAGCTTTGACTATCTCTATCAACTGCTGACGCTGAGGGAATTTGACATAGTGGAACAAACAGCGACGTAAGAAAGCATCGGGCAAATCTTTCTCATCATTACTAGTAATAAAAATAATCGGTGTTACCTTCGCCTGGATTCTTTTAATGGGACTGTTTTGTTTTACCCCACATTCCGCACCCCCCGGTGTCACAATCGGTAATTTCGTATTTTTGAATTCATTTTAGGATGTTTTTTATACAAAAAGGTCGAAATCTTAGGTGGCGATCGCTAATCCCAAACCCCCAAACGACCATTTTTCGTTGTGTGACAGTTTAGGGTGCGGAAGATGGGTTTACTTCTGTGACTTCAAACCTTTGCTCATCCAGTTCCAGCAGCAGATCATTCGGAAAATCAATGTCAGCCTTGTCCATTTCATCAATCAAAACTACAGTAGGCTGTTTGCTTTGAAAGGCACGTCCTAATGGCCCCCACTCTACGTAAGCATCAGCGTTTTTTGCCTGGACTGCGGCCTCTTTATCTATCCCAGAAGCAGCAAGTTGAGCATCTCGCAACCTGCCAACTGCATCATAGGTATATAGCCCATCTTCCGCACCCTAAACTGTCACACAACGAAAAATGGTCGTTTGGGGGTTTGGGATTAGCGATCGCCACCTAAGATTTCGACCTTTTTGTATAAAAAACATCCTAAAATGAATTCAAAAATACGAAATTACCGATTGTGACACCGGGGGGTGCGGAATGTGGGATATAGTCCATCCCGCGCCCGACTGGTAGATTTGGTGTACCAAGCTTCATAAGGCAAACCTAGCTCATAAGCCACAGCCTGAGCCAATTTAGTCTTGCCACACCCCGGTTCTCCCTTTAGCAGCAAGGGGCGTTCGAGAGCGATCGCTAAATTCACAGCCTCTACTAATTTCTCACTAGGTAGGTAAGGATACAAGATTTGTCCCGTTTGCGGATCTTGTTCCCCTGGCTTCGGCTGCACCTTACCTGTGTATTTCAACCGCTTTCCGTTTACAGTTCTAGCCACCTGGTTTCTTCCTCCTGCCATTTACAGCCACACAAATTAAAAATTTCGGCAAACACACGCTCTGGAACGCCTTCACTTTTTTCGAGAATTGCCTGAACTGTATAGTCAATTTTTTTAGTTACCTGAATTGGTAAAACATCAATTGCAATTTCCATCCAGTTAACTAAAACTCGTTCACATAAGGGATCAATAATTGGTAACCTAATGGGAATATCGGGTTTCCAGATGGGATCAAGTTGCTCTGCAAATCCAAGATTCCAGGTGCTAACACAACCATCTTGGTCAACCAAAAACACCAATAAAAAAAATTCGTTACTTGAGTAAATTTTCTGAGTTGAATTTACTAGGGGCAACCAAAATTCACGAATCAGTTCATGCAGGTAGGTTTCATCGATGCAGTCCAGATCATAAAATACCAGAATGATATGCTGAGTCTTCAATTGAGCCACAACATTTTGGGCAATCTGCTCATAAGATGAGAAATTTTCTACTCCAATCTGACAACCTAAATCTCTCCATAAAGCTGCAATGTCGGTTCTCAATGCCCTACGTGAGAGACGAAATTGTAGGAGGGGAGTAGCGGTACTGTCAGGAATTGTCTGTAATAAACGCTTCAATAGCCAGATTTGACCATGTTCTGGCAATCCATGAACTAAAAATGCTCCTATGCGTTTTTCTGCAATAAATTCTCGAAAGAATCTCACCTGTGCTGTGTAGTTCAGACGAAAAAGTTCACTGTGTATTGGCTCACTTCCGCAAAACCTCTCGATAGTCTGAATCTGATTATGGAGGAGATCGCGCTCTTTCTCAAACTGCTCAATTTCTTTACGTAGCTGAAAAGCTACTGAAGCCCCTGCTTGGATAGCAGCATCAACCCGCAAGCACCCTATCTTCTCGCTTAGTAGATCATACTGGTGTTGAAGTTCTTGCCGTTTTTTCTGTAAGTGCTTAACTGAGGACATCCGTAAATTTTATTATCTAAACTATTTGGGTGCTGGTTCTTCTCAGTGAGAAATTGCTATTTTTATTACAGGCTATTTTCTAGCTGCTCAATCCTTTGAGTAATTTGTGTTCTTTCAGTTTCAGCTTGTTCAATCTGTTTTAACAATTGAAATTTCACGGCAGTACCGGATTCTATCGCTGAATTATGCCGCAGTAGAGCCAATTTCTCGCTCAATAAATCCAACTGTTGCTGGAGGCTATCAATTTCTGCTAAAATTCGCCGCTTTTGTCCAGGAGTTAAACTACTTGACGCTATTGGCTGTACCGCTTGGGAAGACACGGAACTTGGTTTTATATACAGAACTGGTATCAAATGTTCTGGAATGCCTTGCAGTCGAATTTCTACACACCCAAACTTATAAGCTGAATCTATTGTGCGGTTTGCTGCTAATGCTTTGTAGAAACCAACAGCGAAAGCGATCGCGGCTTGATCGCCAATTGCTTGATTCATGCCAATCACAAACGGAATATGTGCTGCGATCGCTTGTGCTTGAGCTTCGGAATAGCAAGCATTCAATACTACACAATTTATTTGATCAGCTACCAGTTCAAATAGTGCTGCTAAAGCATCTGGTTGTACAAGTTGGTACTTTCCCAACAAATCTTCAAAGCAAAGCTCACCTGTACTTTTCCCGTGTCCTGAGAAATGTACAATTTGCGGCTCAATATCGAATATTGCTTGAGTAATATCCCCTGGACGTACAGACTCACGGGACTCTAGGACAAATCTATCTCGCTTTTTTGCTAGTTGCAGCCTCTCACGAATATCTCGCAATTCTTGTCCCAAGCGTAATCGCGCCGCATCGCTTGGATCAGATGTCAAAAACAAAATCTTGATTTGATCATTACTGTTCATTTAGACAACTAACCCCAGGTTTGATTTTTTACCAAGTTAATTTTTACATAAGTTCAAGCCACAATTATCACATTCTTTTTACATATACTCGTCAAATTACTTAATTAAGCTTTTACTATTTATACTATGCCAGTAAAAGCTTTGCTTGATTTATTGATGTTGATTTTGCTATGAACCGAAAATGTCTGGTATTTAAGTGGAAAAATACCTAGAAAGCAACCACAGAATTAATCCAGTTACCAATACACAAATAATTCCCGCCGCCCCAGCTAGGGGTTTTTTATTTTTGCCAGTCAACCAGTCCGACGCTTTACCCGTGTAAGTAATTAGTTCTGCGGTATCTACAGTAGCGATCGCCCAAATTAATGCTGCATGTAGTCCCCACGCTATGCCCAAACTACCGCCATCAGCAATCCTGGCTAACACCAGCATGATTCCCATTAGCCATAATCCAGGGATTTGGGGTATGGTTTCGCGCTGTTCCCAAACCAGGTGTAGTAGAGCAAAAATTAAGCTAGAAAGTGCGGCGGCTGCCCAAATAGGATAGTCACGCTCTAATTCAGTTAACAAAAAACCACGAAAAACTAACTCTTCTATACCGCCAACTAATAACGCTATTAATAAAATTGTTGGCAAGCTAGATGGTATTAACTTGATATTAGACTTTTCTAAATGGCACCAGCCCAGCCAGAATTGGCAGGTAAACATCATCGCTAGACTAATTACTCCCAATCCAAAACCCAGTGCTAAGGAACCCAGCATTGAAAGATTCCCTGCAAAGCCGTAATCTGAGAAAGATTGATCAGTTAGCCAAATAACTCCCCAGAGAACTAGGGGAGCTAATAAGTAAAGTGACACTAATAAGGGTAATTTCTGCTCTGATTGTAAAGGTTTACCGGGTCGCCAATGAAGTACAATCGCTATTATTGTTGCTATTGGTAACCAGCATCCTATCCAGCTAACAAAAAATGCCGCCACTACAACTAATCCTGATGCATCTGCCATCAATGCTCGTAGGGAGTTGATTGATGGTTCCAAGTAATTTATCAAAATAGACACAAAAAAATACGATAGACTTCTTGCTTATTATGCAAAACTCTACTAGAGTCTGTAATTTTTGCAAGGGGTCTAATCGCATTTATATGTAACAAAATTCTTCAACAGAATTGCTAATTGACTGTCAGAGCCAGAATAAGTTTTGTAGAAAAATCTCAAATGTGGAATGTAATAGGCAGACGATTTGAACCACCAAATCATAGATTTAGTGGTGTCTGGAAATCATCTATTGGCCTATCAGTTGCACAGAACGGATGCTAAATTCTGGCGGCTGACTCCTAAATTATTTCTTGTTAACTTATTCCGACGCGCAGTAAATTTACTCTTCGTCTTCCAAATCTTCGTCTGATTCGTCAATGTCTACATCATCTGGGGTTAATTTTTTATCAGTTTCACCGAGTTGAATCAAGTGAATGTGCTTATATCCCAGTCTGATTTCAAACTCATCTCCAGGTTTTAAGTTCATGGCCTTGGTGTAGGTAGCACCAATCACAATTTGACCATTTTGATGAACGCTAACTCTATATGTCGGTTCACGACCACGGCCATCTTTTGGTGCTTCTGGACTGAGAGGAATTCCTCTAGCCGATAGCAAAGCATCATAAAAATCTGTGAGGTTGACGCGAACCTGATTATTTTTAGTAACAGTGTAATAGCCGCATTGCTTGGCTCTTTCTCGACGTGGTAAATTAGAAAGTTCTTTTACCTTAGCAAGCAGTGCTTTTCCAGTTAATGGTGCGGTTGCAGTTTCAGTCATTATGCTCAAGTTTTCCTTACTCTCTCCAAACTGATAAACAATGTTGTCTCATGGCAGTATTTGATTTTTTATCATCTGCACAGAGATACTCACACCCCTAGGGTGAGAAGTAAATTCCTACTGATAGGATGAGCGACAAGTGCCTATATTATGGTTACCCACAACATATTAAATGTCATGGTTGTCACAGGCATTAATTTCGGTGATTTTACGGCACTTTTAACGATTATTCGCCATCAGAAATAATTTTTTTTTCTTTTGGCGCTACTGTAGCAGGGTGACTTACAGCCACTTTTACAACTTGTTAGAGTTCTACTACAAATAAGTCGTAGACCCAATAAATTGTGGGCTTTCTACTTCCAGTGCTTGTCTTTATTGCCCTTGAGTTGTAAGGCTTTCCTTACTCTCCCTCCTAAGCTTAGGACAGCTTAGTATTTGAACAGGGTCTTACGGATATTCACCTTTTATCCTGCCTGTAGAGACATGAAATTTATTGTCTCTACATTACGAATCAACAAAGCAGCATTAGCCGCGCTTATACGGCTATTGATACTGGATTTGTTACTTCGTAATTTTATATTAAATACTAGCATGGACTAATAATAGCAAACTTATTGTTTAGTTTTAAAATTAACTTGCGAGTAAAGTTTTATCTAAATCTCTGGACTTAGGGAGGCAAAAAGCGCTGAGGATTTTCCTTTTGCTTTATTATCCTAGAGAGTATTGCCGCATGACTTTTATAAAAATTAATCTAAAATTAGACGAGCAGTTTTGACAATTGAGTTGAATCCCAGATTTTCGTGATTGAACACAGACAAAAAGTAGCAAGGATTGACTTCGCGGCTGATTGTCATGAGACAAAAAGCGGTAAGGTATTTTAAACGTCTGTCTTGGGGAAGAATAAATTTATCCACATCTTGCAAATACTTTATTGCCATTACCAGATATTTATCATTTATATAGTAATCCGGTTTGATTCTTAAATTTATTTGCGTGTCACCGAACAGGGAACAGTTAAGAAAGCATAATCTGTACTTAGTCTCGTAAACCCAAAGTACAGGCTACGCCAAGAAAAATCAAATAGGAGTCCTACCATAACCAAAAAAATCTGCTTTCATGACTATATGAGGGATTTTCCTAGCAATAGCACTAAATACTATTGACATCAAGATTTATTGAGAAGCATTGGTGCAGTTAGTTAGGTTAGATATATTCACTAAGCAGCAGATCAACCTTAGTCGTTCTCCTGTGATCCACTTACTTGTCCTTGCACCTGCAAACAGGTAAATTGCACACGCAGCCACAATTACTTTTTTTGGCGTTTGGGTTTGAATATTCAGACTAATCTCTGCTACCGGGCTTCTTCAAAACAAATTTTAATGGTTATCCTTAAACTAGAATCAGTTGCTCTTTTATCGTCAGCCTATTAATACCTGGTTCTGAATTAAGGGCAACAACAGTATATTTAGCCCAATTTTTGCAATCATCTGCCTTAACTCAAGGTTTCTCAGGCTGGTGATGCAATTTTAAGTCTTTGGTTGGTAGTAATGGAAATTCTATTTAAGATCATTCGGCAGCAACAAAATTCCGCTCCTGTTGTAAAAACTTATCTGTTAGATGCAGAACCTGGCAATACAATCTTGGACTGCCTTAATCAAATTAAGTGGGAACAAGATGGAACGCTGGCATTTCGCAAAAATTGTCGAAATACCATTTGTGGTAGCTGTGCTATGCGAATCAATGGGCGTTCGGCTTTAGCTTGTAAAGAAAATGTTGGCAGTGAACTTGCCAGATTGAAACAAATATCTGCTACGACAAATCAGGCAAAGACTATTTCGGAAATTACAATAGCTCCTTTAGGTAATATGCCTGTGATTAAAGATTTAGTCGTAGATATGAGCAGTTTTTGGGATAATTTAGAGGCTGTAGCTCCTTATGTGAGTACAGCAGCACGACAAGTCCCCGAAAGAGAGTTTTTACAAACCCCATTAGAGCGATCGCGCCTCGATCAGACTGGCAATTGTATCATGTGTGGTGCTTGCTACTCTGAATGCAATGCCCGTGAAGTTAATTCAGATTTTGTCGGGCCTCACGCCTTAGCCAAGGCTTATCGCATGGTCGCCGACTCTCGTGATAATGAAACTGAAAATCGCTTAGAAAATTACAACGAAGGTACTAAAGGAGTATGGGGTTGTACCCGTTGTTTTTACTGTGATTCAGTTTGCCCAATGGAAGTAGCACCATTAGAGCAAATCACTAAAATTAAACAAGAAATTCTCGACCGCAAACAAGCCGACGATAGTCGCTCAATTCGCCATCGCAAAGTATTAATAGAGTTAGTCAAAGAAGGTGGTTGGATCGATGAACGTAAATTTGGCATCCAAGTAGTGGGTAACTACTTTCGAGACTTGAAGGGATTACTCAGTCTTGCACCCCTGGGCTTGCGGATGATAGCCAGGGGTAAATTCCCATTATCCTTTGAATCGTCCCAAGGAACTCAACAAGTGCGATCGCTCATTGAATCTGTGCAGGCTGAGGAGATGGGGGGTAAGGGGGCAGGGGGACAGGGGGGCAGGGAGCAGGGGGGAAAGAAAAATATCAATCTCAATAAATTGGGGAATTGATTTTCTGGAAGTCCATAAGGAGATGGGGGATGATTATGGTACAAGTCCAGCTTATCCCTGTCTCTTCTTCTCTAGTCTCTAGCCCCTAACGCGGATCTTGGAGAATATTCAATGGTTGCCCAGAACGCTCATAAACTAAAACATCCCATTGCCCATTGTTACTATACTCAAAAGCAATCCTGCTACCATCAGCGTTAATAGTAGGGTGGCGAACTTCTGCTTGCAGGTTACCAGTTAAATTTCTGGATTGGCGTGTTTCTCGGTCATAGAGAAAAATAGTTGAACGGCCTTGACGACTAGCGGTAAAAACAACATAACGACCGTTTTCAGCCACACTAGGATGAGAGGCAATGGTATCTAAAGAATTTAAACCTGGTAAATCAACCAAACTACGTGTCAGTGTATCAAACATATAGACATCTTGGCTGCCCCGGCGATCGCTTGTAAACACAATATACCTACCGGAAATTTGGGGATTAAGTTCTGAAGCCAGACTGTTAAGACCGCGACCACCAGGATCAAAAGGATAATTAACTAGGCGGGGGTAGCCAACACAGCCACCTAAAAAACTCACACTAGTAAACACAAGTATAAAAATAGTTCTATTGGTCATTAGTCATTAGCCCTTCGGCTACGCTCAGGGTAAATCAATGGTCATTAGTCCATGTCAAGAGGCTAACAACTAATAATTAATCACAAATAATACATACTTTTCTCGCCATCTCCCTCATTTCCCCCATATTCTTGATCACTCCGCCTCCAAGCGTCGCACCTGAATTTGATGCAGGCGTGGGCCGACGGCTGATGTTATGGTAAATTCGAGATTTTCATAGTGAAATATTTCACCTTTGGTGGGAATTTTCTGTAATTGGTACAGCACAAAACCTCCTAAGGTCTGATATTCCTTGGTTAGAGGCAAATTGAGATGCAAAACTTCATTGAGGTCTTCTAGGTTAATCTGGGCTTGCACTAAAAAAGTCTGCTTATCTAACATCTCAATCAGCAAGTCATCACTGTTATCAGGTTCGCCAGCGTTGCCGATAATTTCTGCAATCACATCCTGGATGGTTACCAATCCCACAGTGCCACCAAATTCGTTAACTACTATCACCATTGCGGGTTTCTCTTGCTGCATCATTGGTAAGAGTTCACTCAAAGGCGTGTGTTCTGGTACAAACCGGGCAGGACGCATCCAAGGTTGGATATGTGCTTCTGGAGTCAGTTTTCCCATGGCCAATGGTTGTGCCAAGTCTCGAAAATACACTATGCCGCGAATATCGTCTAAAGATTCGCCAATGATGGGATAACGTGAGTGACCAGCAGTGATCATTTCTTGAAGTAAGGTCTGAAAAGTGGCATCTTTGGACAAAGCTACAATGCCAGTACGGGGAATCATCACATCTTGGGCCATTACATCGCCAAACTCAAACACATTGTTGAGCAATTCTCGCTCTGACAGTTGTAAACCAGTAGATTCTCGTTCCGTAGAAATAATTAGTTGTAATTCTTCAGGAGTCACAGGCGATCGCCAACTTTGTCCAGTGTATTCGATGCCAAAAAGCCGCAACAGAAAACTGGTTGATTGGTTAAGAACCCAGATGAAGGGGCTGAAAAAGCGCATGATTGCTTTTACCGAGGGGCCCAAAAATCTTGCTAGATCCTCTGAGTAAAGCATCGCTACTGATTTAGGACATAGTTCACCTAAAACAATTTGTAGATAGGTAATCAAGAAAAAGGCGATGGGTATTGATAGGGAATGAGCGATTAAATTACTCATCCCTGTAGGTAAAGGCCAAGATTTTAGCCATAGCTCCACCAGTACGGCAATGGAACTTTCGCCAATCCATCCTAGGGCTAAACTAGAAAGGGTAATACCCAACTGAGTTGTAGATAATAGTCTTTCGATACTACGTTGTAGTCCTTCAACAGCGATCGCCGGAATATCACCCGCTTGCACCAGCTGATGGATGCGCGATCGCCTGACATTCACCATAGAAAACTCTGCCGTCACAAAAAAAGCATTGATAGCAATCAGCAACAGCACTGATAACAATCGCAGCCCCACATCCGTCCAAATTAAATTAGAAAAACCACTCACAGCCAAAGTTCGTGTAAAACTCACGCTCCTATTTTGGGCATGGAAGAAAGGCAGGGGTGTAGGGAGTGGGGTTTAAAAGAAACCTGTAGAAAAAAAGCAGGCGTTTCTCCCTCATCTTCCCATCCCCAAACTACCTACCTTTCTACAGGAACATCCAACACCTCTAGCTTCAGTTTCTGAGCGGGATAATCTGTCAAAGAGAGGGATATCTTATTCACATCATCCAGTAAAGCTGTGGGAATGATCACTGTGCCAGAAACTACTGGGCCATTTGCAGGTAATTCATCTGGTAAACCCTCTGTACTGGCACTCAAGGTTCGTCCTTTTTCGTCGCTAACATCCAAAAAACTATACAAGAAACGCACAGAATCAGCACCTTTATTCTGCATATTCACTCTCATGAGTAAATCACCACCAGAGTAACGGACAGATTGCACCGCAAAAGTTACGCCCTCACTTTCAGCAGTCACAGGAAAACCAGGTGAGAGTTTTTCTGGCACCACTACTGGAGGTTGTTCTTGGGGCTTTTGCCTACTGCTATTAGTTTCTTCATCATCTTCCTCTAGCTTTTCTGATTTAGCAGCCTTGGTCTTACCTTCAATCCGAGCCTTAACAATTTTTAATATTTCGTCTTCTTTCAATAATGCTACCCCTAACTGTTGAGAGCCATTTGTCCGACTGCTAGGAAATTTGCTGGTAGGGCGACCATCTGGTGTGGTTACACCTTTGAGTGCCGCACTCCCCATCTCGAAACCCAAAAGCGCACTCACAGAACCTGCTCCCAGCATCAGGACTAACAAAATTAAAGTCAGAAGTACAGTGGAATTTATTTTCATCGCTGACAAGCTATTGCAAAAAAATGCTGGTCTATTTTAAGCGTATTGAATATTAAAAGCATTGAGGCTTTGTACCTCAATCTTTAAAAGAACTTAATTAATACTAGTCTGCACCATTTCCCAGAAAACATGTTGTATAAAATCTCATAAAATTTATTTGAGTCTACACAAGACTGTAAAATTACGCTATAGTTTATATTCGACCAGGGTTGGCCGAGCGGTTGAGGCAGCGAACTCATAATTCGCCCAAGGCAGGTTCAACTCCTGCACCCTGGATTATTTGAGTGCTGAGAGCTGAGGACAAAATACTCGTCCCTATTAATTTACGGACAAACTTGGACTGCCGCCTTTTGGTAATAGTCCCCAACACCCAGCACTTTTTTTATCGTTGTGACATATTTTCAAATCTGAACTCAGTCCCGACTCTGAGTTGATTAGCATTCAAGCGGGGAGACATTAGTAAAGATGTACCGTAAGGATTTGGTAAATCGGGAGTACGAAGATAAGGGTCATTGCTTACCTGCTGTTGCAGGACATCACGATAAAGAGTGTTAACCAACTCAGCATCGCGGGCAATTTCATTTTCGGGGAAGGAATTACGAAAACCAGAACCAGAACCTAGTATTGAGTCTAGCTGCCGTTTGGGGGTAGTATTTTCGTAGAAGTTGCGATCATGTCTAAAAAAAGCTCGCTCAAAGACATCATTTGTGGTTTCATAATTGGGTGTTTCTGTTTCTGTTTGAGCAACAACAACAGAAGGAAAAGCTACACTAGCAGCTAGCAAAACTAATAAACCACCAAAGGTTGGAAATTTTATACTCATCTTCTGTACTCCTCAGTTTTTAGGCAAATCTTCATTTATGCTTAAATTCAGAACTCTCATAAGTTCAACCTTTGGTGTAACATAAGTTTGCATGTTTTGTAATGACGTATACTACTGAAACCTTTACCCAATCAGATATTTGTGCAGCTACTACTGATTTAGAAACCCTGCGCCACAAGCTACTAAACTTATTTTGTCAACTCGCTTATCAAGAAGGTGATTTTGTTCTATCTTCTGGTCAAAGTAGTTCTTACTACATCAATGGTAAGCAGGTAACTCTTCATCCCCAAGGCGCTTTAGCCATTGGGCGCATTATTTTATCCCTGTTACCTACAGATACCCAAGCTGTTGCTGGTTTAACATTGGGTGCTGATCCTATTGTGTCAGCGGTAAGTGTAGTTTCTGCGTATGAAAATCGCCCCATACCAGCGCTAATTATTCGTAAAGAAGCCAAAGGACATGGAACCAAGGCTTATATTGAAGGGCCAAATTTGCCGATAGGTGCAAAAGTCATAGTTTTGGAAGATGTCGTCACTACCGGACAATCTGCCATGAAAGCTGTAGAGCGGCTAAGAGATGCTGGTTATACAGTTGATACAGTAATTTCACTAGTAGACAGACTACAAGGTGGATCTGAATTTTATCAGTCAGTAGGGTTAAACTTTCAAGCAGTGTTCACAATTAAGGATATTCAGGAACGGTATCGAGAACTAGGTAATTAATTTGATCTCAAAGCGATCGCCATACTCTGTACGAGCGATCGCACTTTGTTGGTACTTTCATGATAGGCGATCGCCAGAGGCGGGGCTTTGCCCATCACGCATTTTTCTCAAATTCAAATATAAATTAAGCAATAAAACCTGTATAGAATAATCACAATTAACATTGAAAATGTTAGTTAAGAAAAGAGGTGATTTATTAACTTTATACCGATCAATAAAGATGTTTATGTTTAATAACTTATGTAAATTATGAATCTAATAAATCTAACAAGCTTGGGTGTTCGGGATTGATATAAGATTTATGGATTTTGGGCTTGTCAAATTCACATTCTGCGAGTTTACCCTTTTGCTGTCCGTATCTTGCTCTAATAGGTCTTGCTATCAACCGAGTTTGTCTTATTTCTAATAGCCCTGTAAAACAAAACCATGAAAGCATTCTGCTAGTATAATCCTTTAAAGATGATGGATCGATATCAGGATATATATTTTGCAATAATTCTTTGAAATCATCATCCCAAATGTATTGATCTGGTCGAAGCTTTTCATAAATTTCTTTGAGAACAATGTGATCCTCTATTTGTTCAGCTAGTAGTCTGTCAAAAATTAATTGACGGATAAAGGCGCTTCAGTTTAATCCGG
>NZ_CAWUDM010000141.1:0-12689 GCF_963920855.1 Nostoc sp. CCY0012
GTGTTACTGTTTTTTCAACTTGAGACTCCAAAAAGTTTTCTGCACCACTAAGATCACCATGTCTAACTCTGTTGATGTCGCGCAAATTTTTAGCACATTTGCCAATCTTACGAAAGAACTTGAGCCATTTATAAAAACCGATGACTTGAAAATTGGATTTGATAGTGAAGGCAATCCTTATCTTATTGGAGATGACTTTCAAGAGCCAATCCATGCGAATTTCATGTTGTGGCGTGCAGTTAGGAACGAAATCAGAATCTTGATTGCAAAACACCGTTCTCAGTATAACTCGGATGAAAAAAAGAACCCTTAAATTTATGACCCGTATCATATCGATTTGGGTGCGGAACAGTTGCCGTGTTGAGATATTGCTGTTAGGGGGGTAATCTGTACCAGCCTACAAGGGGATCTCGGCGGCCACCCTACAACATTAAGAAACTTAGTAATTAATTTCTTACCAAGGGTTGCCACAGCCTTTGGTATATCGCACCACATTCCCCACTTTTAGCTATCAATTTTGATATCAAAGCCGGAAATTACAGACCCAGCATAGATAAATAACACCTGCCTACTTCCGCAATCAGGATTTTGCCCCTGACGGAGTGTAAACATTTATGCGCCACCCTACCGAGGTATGATGAACGTTATTGGAAAGCTACATTATCGGCTATTTGTACTGGGATATTTATATATGATTAAATTCTTTTAAAGTTATAAATTTATGATAATTACCAGACCACTTTATGCAATGGAGAATTGAATAATAACAATAATTTAATGGATATCAACCAACAAAAAGAACAATTTAGCATCACCTATATTAGAGCCATCGCTGCCGTTGCCGGTTATTCTTTATATAGACCAGAAGTGGATAACGACAGCGTAGACTTAGGCATAGTTAGCAGAGGTGGCACAGGTAAAATCCTTTCTCCTAGACTAGAACTACAACTAAAATGTACAGCCAGAGAGATTCTTGAGGAAAATTATCTTAAATATCCGCTCTCTCTCAAAAATTATAATGATTTAAAAATCAATGCCCTTGTCCCTCGAATCTTAGTAGTTGTTTTAGTTCCCGAAAAAATAACAGATTGGATAAAACAAACAGAATCCGAACTGTGTCTTCGATATTGTGCTTACTGGGTATCCTTGCGCGGAAGTCCAGACACCGAAAATATAACCAATGTTACTATTGAAATACCTCGTAGTAATCAGTTGACACCAGATGCACTGCAAGCCATTATTGAACGCATTAGTTTTGGAGATTTGCCATGAAAGTTACTATTAAAGATAGTCAAATCCTCAAAACCGTTAACCCTGACGTGATACAGGCACATTTACAAGCGACAGGCTGGCAGGAGACAGGACGTATTTATAATAATGCTGGGGCAATTTGGCGACTGAAAAAAGATGCCGCCGACGAATATGAAATCTTGCTACCTCTCCAACATAGTTTAGGAGATTATGCTGAAAGAATCAGCGATATATTAAAAACATTAGAGATAGTAGAAAATCGTGACCAAGTTGAAATATTAAGCGAATTTATTACCAATTATCCCAACTTCACCTTTCTTGGCATAATTATGCAAATTGCCACTCCATCAATTGATTCTCTGAGTGGAGAAATTATTTTATTAGGTGAAGTTTTTGAGAAATTACGAGAAATCAAAACCCAACTGGCAGACCATGATTATATCTTAGCTATTAAAGCCTATCAAGAACGTTTACCAATTCGCTGCACAGGTGATTTAGTAAAAGTTGACAATCATTTTATTCTCGAAAATCCCCACAATTTGCTTCTTAATAATATCTAAATCCGGCTGGTCAAGATTTTTAGGTTTTTTCTAAATCAATTCTGATATCGAATCACTCATCTGCTTTTGCAAACGCTGGCGGTTATCATCATATTTCAATACCGTCTGCACTTGAGCGTGTCTGCTGAAACGCTGAGTAGCACGGTAGTTACCATTATTCAGATCCAAAACTGTAGTAATCGCACTGTGACGGATGCGATGCGGCGACATCTTCTTAGTAATTCCCGCTTGTTTACATAGCCCATCCACCAGTCGCCTAATTGCCTCCCCTGTCAATCTCGCTCCATTCTTGTGATAAGCCAGCACCGTAAAAAGCGGGTCATTGCCACGTTTTTTCTTACTTGCCTTAATCCAACAGGAAATCGCCGATACGGTTTTATCCGATACGTCAAGCACTTCCTTCTGGCTACCCTTGCCTTTACCTAGAATCAAGAGAGTTTTTTCCTTGGGGTTAAAATCACTCACATTTAAGTTGACTATCTCATTGCGGCGCAAGCCATTATCCCAAAGTAACCGCAGAATGGCATAATCACGCTTGCCCTTTAAAGTGTTTTGGTCAACCAGCGCTATAACGATGGCATAGTCAGTAGCAGAAATACCTGTAGTGTCCCGGTAAGTTTCGACCCTTTCACCTTTGACATCATCTAAAGAGAAATTGCAGACCCCCAGCCGTCGCCCCATCTCTACCATTGACTTGATAGCACTAAGACGACGGTTCACCGTAGCTTCAGCCAGTTTTTTCTTAATCAGGTGTGCCTTGTACTTGAGAACCACAGCGACCGCGTGACGCTGTTCCAGGTGCAGAAACTCTAATACTAAATCCCGGCTGGGTTCTTTTTTGGCAACGAACACAAAAAAATCTTTCAAGTCTTTTTGGTATTCGCGCTTGGTATTGAGCGATCGCTTATCACCAATCAACTGCTGAATTACATCAGGGTCATTCTCTAGAGAAAAGTCCTCACCGATTGCTAAGGAGAGCGAATTTTCTAGAACACTTAGGTTTTCAGGATGGATCGATGTCATGGTTTTAAGCAGGGGAGCAGGGGAGGCAGGGGAGGCAGGGGAAGCAGGGGAGGTTTAACGCTTTATCAACCAAGGTGTTGGATTGTTAATCATAGTCACCAAACCAGATAAAACGCGATTGTAAGTACCATAAAGTTCCCTACCGATTTCAACATTTATGTAATTGCATTTAACAGCAAACTCTATCCATGTTTGAGTTTCAGCCGCTTCAGCCTCACAATCATTCAATTTGGCTACAAATGCTGCCTCATACCTTCGTTTTCGCCATGCTTCTGCAAAATTGGCACACACAGACCGTGAAGACCGACGAATTTGGTCAGTCAGTGAATATCGTTCCTCTACTGGAAATTTTTTGGATGCCTCAAAAATCTTCATAGCTGTGTCAAAAGCCATCTTGTAGACTTCTAAATCTTTATGGTCTTTAATCGCTTCTTTATTCATCTCCCCCTGCCTCCCTTGCCTCCCCTGCTTCCCCTGCTCTCTCTACTCCACCATTTTAGTATTTATTACTGCAAGTGGTGTGAAAAATCATATTGTCGCACTATGTTGTAGCACAGTGGGGGGAGGGGGTTGGGGAGTAATTGTCAGATGATTGACATTTGAGGAGGGCGATGAAGAGAAATTTTTGGCGATGAAAGTGTAAGGATTGACGAGGAAGTACGTGATCTGACGGTCAAAGAACACCATTATTCATCTTTCGGGGTTAGGGTGTTCCAGTTTGTTTATGAGAGGCAAGGATTCAAATTACTGATATCATTCTTGCTATCAAAACTGTCTATACTTGCTTCTATGAAACGTTTGGAAAATTATTGCTATCAAGCTCGTGATATCATTTTGGGGCAGGGGCAAGTGTAAGGGACAAAAAGAGGTGAAAGCTTGATTTTACAGTGCAAAATTTTGATTCACCCTGTATCATTTTTGGGCAAGTTAGTAAATAAACAAGGGATTGTTTGCAATATTTATTTACAACGTGTCTCTTTTTGCAGGTATCTCGGCGGCCACCCTAAATGGTGAAGATTAAGTCGGGAAGTGGTGGTAGTTAATTTTTTCTACATTCTCTTAGAATTTATTCCAACCAGTAATTCCTTTTAAAAATGTAAACTGCTCTATTCCCCAAAAGTAATAATTAGAATCTGCTTCAAATAAATAACAATTATCAGCACTGAATTTGTATTTAAAATTTATCTTTTGTGAATTATTAAATGAACTCAGCATATCAGGAATCGCTTGGCGGTAAGCAATAGGAAGATGGATATGTGAAATTTCACCCTCAAGAGTAAAGCATTGCCACAAAAACAAAAAGGATGAATCTGCAAATTTTGTGTTAATTCCTGCTTTATCAAGAGCAAGCTTTAGCTTAATTATGGACGATTCGTTATTACCATAAAACTTAAATCGCATTGATTGTCCATAAAGATTAGTATACTCCTGGTATGCGTCTCTTATTACTCCAATAGGAATATCAGGACGAACGGTTGAGCCATCAGGGTAAATCACACTGGCATGAAAAGTTGGATAGGTAGCCTGAAATCGAGTTTTTAGCCATTTTGATACAGGCATTTTGCGGTTGGCAGCACGACTGAAAGGATACTCGTCAGATATAGGGCGTGTCGATTTTCCAGAGACTATAATTTCAAATTTTTCGACATATCTTACTCGTTCAGTAATTTCTTGATTTATTCGCATTATATCTAACCACTCAATATAAAAACATTAACTATTAACCATAATCAAGGGTGTTAATAAATTGCTTTAAAAACTAAAATATCACTTAAGATAATATATTTTTTAGGATTGTGCTTTCTGTATTAACTTTTGATAAAGTCCTAAGCGAATCCTTGAAAAGCTACCTAATCTTTATATCTAGTTTGCATTTACTTTATATAAAAAGTTATAATTAATCTTCTTTGGAATAAAGATGATATGAATTTGAGGTAACGTTATATGGATGTTTACGCATAAAATCTCTGATTAGCTCTAAAATAAGGTCTGAATCTTTTATATTAAGTTGCTGTGCTAATATTTGAAACTTTTTTTTCTCTTCTACATCTTTAAAGCAAATTGGCATACATTCTGGATTATAATCTTTAGAACTGACAAACCATAGTTGTGTCAATTCATAATTATCTTTACTTAGTATTTTTAATTGTGCAATAAATTCTAAATTTAATTTATGAATACGAAATGAACGATGTTCCTGATTGTAGTCTACATGATGACAATAAGGTTTTCCAATTTTATCAAATGCAAATTGTGCCTCACATGGTTGAGCATTCTCTAGTGAAAAATGAATGTAATGCTCCCATACTCTATCAAAAATTTTAATAAGTTCTTCTTTAGTTAATGGTGATGTAGATGAAGGTCTACGCCTTTCAGCTTCCTCATCTTCAATTAGTTTATTTGGAATTGCATATTTAAAATTTGCAAGACGAGTTTTTGTTTCTGTACTAATATGTATTTGCATATTTTGTATACTATTTTTCTATCCTATTATTCGGGGACTAAATTAGTGTTTCTTGAATTGAACTGTACAGTCTGACTCTAATTAAAGTAGTTACATCTAACAGATATAGATATTTTTTTAGATGTTAGTTATAGAGTACCCAGAAATTAATATTGAGTAACAGCTTATCAAGCAAATACTTGAAGTTAATTTTGGCTACTCGGCTATATCCCAATTAGGCGTAGATATAGCCAAGCTGTCACCAGGGGCAAGATAAGGTGAAAGTGTTGCCAATAAAGGATTCCAGAAAAACAAGTTATCAAAGGTTTTTAGTGGTTTTGACGGGTGTTTTATAGACACAGCCACAAAATCGACAAAATTCCTGTCTCAAAGACAACTCTAACTACCTGTAAATTCCGCAGTTAGGCATCACTGTGCTAAAACGCTCTCATTGTAAACTCTCGGTTATAATCCTTGTACAGCAACAGTTTCAGCAATGTATATCTGAAGTGATATTTCATCAGATAGAGACACAACTTGAAGTGCGATTTAAGAAACGTTGATCATTGCGTTTCTTACTTTGCATCTTCAAGCCAGTTGTAGAGAGCATCTCCAGAGCCAATACAGCGCAATCAGTCTGCGCTGTCGTGGTTCTAAAATTTCTGATTCGTACAATTGCACATTCACCCTATCTCAATGTTAGGTTGCCAATTGAGATAGGGTGAATGTGTCTAAAAAGACTAGTGTTATTCTCAAGGCGATTTTAGAGCCTCAATCAGCATGGATCTATTGAATGTGGTTTTAAAATTGTCTTGTTTGCAGTTCACTACAGCTAGAGTATAAACTAGTTTTTAAGTATGACGTGGTTGATCAATCAAAACCAATTTAAAAATGTACAGACTTTTTTCAAAAATCAAACAGGAGTCCTGTAGAAATAAAACATTATTACTATGAAATCACAAAAGATTAAAAGTATCAAAGATAAAAAAATATTAGTAGTAGAAGATGACGCTGTTACACGCAATTTGCTTCATAATTTTTTCGTAGACTCTGGTTATATTGTTGAGGTAGCAGAAGATAGAAAAACCTGTCTAAGCGTGCAAGAAAAATTCAATCCTGATATCATTACATTAGATCTCATCTTACCGGATGTTAAAGGTTACAATTTAGCGTGCGAATTAAGAGAAAAAAACCCGTATTTAATTATTATAATGCTGACTGGACATGAAGATGAATCAAACAAAATAAAAAGTTTATCATTAGGAGCCAATGACTATTTGACAAAGCCATTCAGCCTAGATGAACTGAAAGCCAGAATTGAAAATTTTTTAAATTTTAGAGATGCTTTGGAGTTAAAGACGCAACGCTCTACAATAGCTAATTTTATGTTGGATTATAAACAACCAGAAGTTGTTGCGGATAGGGAAAAATGTATTACTTCAAAAAATAAAAATATCCTAATAGTAGAAGATGATTTTATAAATGCTCATGTATTTTCTAAGATTCTTACGAAGCGAGGTGGCTATCATGTTCAACATACAGAAGATACTGATGAGGTTTTAATTTTAGCTGAATCAGGCACAATTGACATTATTCTAATGGATGTTTCTCTTAGTCGTACCACTTACCGAGGGAAGTCTATAGATGGAATTAAAATTACTCAAATGCTAAAATTTAACCCAAAAACTGCATCAATACCTGTGATTTTAGTGACTGCTCATGCAATGGAGGGTGATCGAGAAAACTTCTTGATTCAAAGTGGGGCTGATGATTACGAGCCAAAACCTATTATGGATCATCAGGATTTTGTGAATTTAGTGGATCTGCATTTGTATGCAGATCCACTAGAAAAGCTTAAAAAATACCAAGAACGATACGCAAGGAGTCAAGCTTTTTATAGCGAAAAAATCTCTAATCTTGAATCTGCTTTGAAAGAGGCTAAAAATAGGATTGAGGATCTGGAGAAAAAACTTGAGAGACACATAGAAAGTGAGAATACTGGTGAACTAAATTCAATAGTTTTGGCAGAACAGGAATCGTCATCGGTTGATATTCCTATTCAGCAAAGCAGTAATCATCAAACTAATGAACTCTATCAAATAATCTGCGCTGATGTAGCTCATAGTCTTAGAGGAGAGATTATGAATATCGGAGGTTTTAATCAAGAAATTCGTGATTTATGCAATAACTCACCTGAAGTTTTAGGGGAGTGTGAACTAATTGAGAGAAGTCTTCAATACAGCCAAATTCGCCTGCAACGACTAATGGATTATCTTAGTTTAGGTAAACCACAGATGAAGACTATCGACATTGACAAGCTAATTGGTGAAGTTGAATCATTATCTAGACCTCGATTACCTTCTAGTATAAATATGGAAGTACAAATTCAAGAAGGCTTGAAGGGAAAAACTATTCTTGGCAATTCGGATCAATTAAAGAGTGTATTAGTTGAATTGATTAATAACTCCACTAAAGCCTTACAAAGATCAACTAGAATATTGCATAAATCAGATAGAGTTATTCAAATAATTGCAGGCTATGAAGATGGCATAATCATCATATCGGTGAAAGATAATGGTTCTGGTATTAGCGAAGATTTAACAGAGCGACTCTTTAAAGGAGTTGTAACAAGTGATATGGGATCTGGCATGGGCTTATACATAAGCAATAAAATTATACATAAAATGGGAGGCAACTTAAAGCTAGAATCATCCGATCAAGGTACTACTATTACTCTTGAATTTGCAGAGAGTTAAATGAATATAATATTATATTCGAGACAGCCGGGTTTAAAACTAAATTTTTGTGCAATCAAAGTCTTGGTTAAAAATTAAAACATTTATATTATGGCATTAAGAATTTTAGTAGTTGATGATAATAGAGATACTCTTAGAGCATATATCAAATCTCTACAGCGTAAAGTCAAATCAAAAGGCTTTGATTTAGGTGGGAGTCAACTTATAAACACTCAATTTCTAATTGAAGTAGAAGGATGTGATTCAGTTCTAGTAGCACTGGAAAAGCTAAGAAATCAACCATTTGAAGTCTTAATTGTTGACTTAAAGATTCCAGGGTCTTCTGGTCAAGAAATGGGAGGATTAGAGTTAGTTGATGAATCAGTAAACCTTGATATACTTCGTCCAATTATTGTCATTACTGGTTATGGTAGCGTAGAACTAGCACGGCGAACTCTGACCAAAGGCGTTTTTGATTTCATAGAGAAGTCTTCAACAGCAGTTGATGATCTAGTAGCAGCAGTTCAAAAGGCAATCGATTGTCGTGATGAAAAAATTAGGAGAGTTGGAAACCCTTTTACACCAATGACAGGATTAGAACCAACTGTCTTTGGAGGAAGAACAAGTGAACTTGAGTTTTTTGAAGACAAGCTCAACAGAGCCATTTACACTAAGCACTGTGAACATTTCCTAGTTCTGGGAGATTGGGGAATCGGTAAGTCAACATTACTGAGAGAATACAAGAAAATTTGTCAAAGTCGTGGCTACATCTCATGTATTGTTCCTCTTGAACCTTTACAATCTGGTACGAGCTTACTTGATGCTTCTCGCTCTATCATAGAAGGTATTTTGCACGACTTACCTTATCCTGTTGAAAGGTTCAAGAAGGTGCTTGAGTTCTTTAGTTCTCTAGAAGTTAATATACTTGGAACTGGATTAAAATTCCAACGGAATGGTAATAATCGGGAAGTAATATCACCTCAAGCTTTTCTACATGATACTTTAACCAAGTTGTGGCAAGATATTGAAGATAAGACTGATGTATTTGTGATACTTCTTGACGATCTAGAAAACTTTGCAGCGATTCCAGAGATTTTTATGACATTAAAGTCTGCGCTGTCAATGGACTCACTTATGCAGAGTAAAATTCTTGTTGGGTTGGCATCAACTTCAACGAATTGGCTTGAGATCACATCTGTTCAAAAACATCATCCACTTTCAAGGTATTTTTTGTCTAGAGTTGAGCTTGCACCACTTACTGAAATTGAACTTCAAGAAACAGTTCATAGCTCTCTTGCTGGAACAGGCGTTTCATTCAGTCAAGAAGTTATGCGAAATATTTTTGAGTACTCTGGAGGACATCTATTTGAGATGCAATTACTCTGCCACCACCTCTTCAAAAACCATGTGTCGAGACAGGTAGAAATGGATATATGGGATAAAGCATTACAAGACACTGTGAGATACGTGGGAATTGCCATTTTTGAAAAGTGGTGTTCTGATTTAAGTGCAGATGAAGCAAAAGTTCTCAAGCTTCTTTCAGAGGAAGAAAGCCCTGTGCTACCAGAAAAACTAACTACCACTTTAGATATTACAAATTTGAGGCTTTCTGCAAATTCAGTTGAGGACGTATTGAAAAGCCTTTTTCAGCAGAAGCTCATCAGCAGGAATATTTATGGCGGTTACAAGATCCAAGATCGGTTGTTTCGCACTTACCTCAGTACTTACTTGGAGCATCCATCAGTTTGAATAAACGCAAGGTCTAACAAGGAGAGCGAAAAGGCACGGGTGCAACTGTGCAACAGGAGTGTGCAGCACTGGCAATCATAACCCTTGTGGTCAACCACTTCTCTTTTTCACACCACAAGCGTTGCTTACTTTTGACTTATTATATTTCTCCGCAATGAAAAGAGCGATCACCTACGGTGGGGATACTGTTGGCGAATGTACTACATATTTGTAAATACAAGTATTATGTAAGCTTAAACCTTCAATCTGTCGTTGCGGCTTTTAGTTGTAATACTTTTGTTTATGTGTTTGTAACACTTTCGCCAACAGTATCCGGTGGGGCTACGCCCATCGCACGGGAGCATCCAGTTTTCTGCATGGATGCTACCAAAACGCAGTTATTCATGGGCAAGTTTCAGTCCCTGAAAAGGGTGAAAAGTTGACTTTACCGAACATCATATTGATGTTGAAGAGTTGTTTTCAGTATCAAAGTCAAAATCAACAAAGAAATCTAGAGGTTTTTGGTAAATTACCGCAAAATCAGTCAGTTCAACTACATCTACTCGTCTTTCCCCAGATTCACAACGTGAAACGTAAGATTGCGGCTGATTCAATTTTTTAGCCACCTCTACCTGCGTTAAATTAGCTTCTTCTCGAGCTTGGCGCAGTCGCTTGAGAAAAGCTTGATACCTGAGTGAGTAAATTGAACCTCCCATGCTGGGAGGCTACAGTAGCTGCTACAATATGCAAAAATAGCATATTTTTGTAATATTATCCCGATAACTATCTATGCAATCCCATCAACTTCCAGAATCAAAACTGCACTTTGAGTACACAAATACGGAAATAGCCTCCTTAGTACGTGGACTTTTAAGTCAAATTCAAGTGAAACTACGTTCAGCGATCCTGAATTACTATGAGAGTGGGCAACTGCTATATGAAATCAGAAAACATTTAGGCTATGGCCAATTTAAAAAATGGCTAGACAGCTCTGAATGGGAATATAGTCCAACTACAGCGTATAAATGTTTGCTTGTCTATGAGCGAACGCAGGAGCTGGGAATACAAACCGAATGGTTTGGTACCCAGTTTATGGTTTCCCTGTCAAAGCTAGTAGAAATACTTCCTCGCAAACAAGAAGCCATAACAGTGAAATTAGTGGAAATGCTCAAAGCCGGGAAAAAAGTTGATATAAAGGTGATTAACCAAATCACATCGATGGTACGACCTCAACTGAAGTCGGTTGACAAAGTTACTCATCACAAGGCTGCGTATATTTCAAATGATCCAATTTATTTGTGGTCAGGTCTACGCTTTCGCTCAACACCGGAAGTGCAAATTGCAAAGGCGCTTGAGCAACATTCTGAAATCGCTTTTTGGCCTAATTGCAAAGGTCGGCTTAACACTCCAAACGGAAGACGTAATTTGGAACCGGACTTCTTAATTTGTTATCAGGGGAAGCTGGGGATTTTAGAAGTAGATGGTCCTTTTCATACTCCAGAACGGCGAGTTGAAGAACAAGAACGGGAACGCTATTTCCGAAATCATGGCATTCGAGTAGTTGAGCGCTTTGATGCTAAAAGATGTGAGCAAGAACCAGAGCAAGTGGTTGAAGAATTTTTACAAATAATGAAAAATTTATACTAAAAATATTTGTGATAGTGAGCAACCAATTTATATGATTGAGGAGTAGCCCCAAAGAAAGGGTTTAGTTAATCTTCAAAGTTGATTGGCTTACCGTTGAAGTGTTGATAGATACGCTCAGGGTGCATCCAGTTTGGTAGTGTCCGTTCCTCATCTTCTAAATTATTGCCGTTCTCATCAACTAGACCATAGCGGACAACTACCCTAGACAGTGGTGTTTCACCATTGGCGCTAAATTTCTCCAGTAAAATTGTCCCTGCCTTCCGTGAGGCGGCTGTACCATCTGGGAATGACTCATTGGTGGCATTATGGGTGATCCCCAGCAGGTATTCCTTGGCTTTGCGGGTGTCGGTGAGGGACATTTTGAAGAAAGCAATAGCCGTGTCACCACAAAGTGATTTTAAATTGGTAAATTCATCCACAATTACCTGCTGCTTTTTGGTGGGTTTTTCCTTAATCCGTTGCAGCCATCTATCACAACAATCTTCAAAAGCTGTGCTGATTTCATCTTCTGATTCGGCTTTACTAGTGGCTTCTAGCAATTGCCATACATGGGCATTGTCACCTGTGGCATGACGGTCGATTAATTGATGAATTGGGGCATCAAGACAGTATTTTCTCATGAGTGCGATCGCACTAGCTGTGTATGTCTTACCTGAGCCTTGATTACCAATCAACCACAATGGTTTGAGTGAATTGATGATTTTCCACAGATACCCATCTTCATGATTTTTCAGGGCATCTATGAGGGCATCTTTTAGCTGTTCATCTGGTGATAATTGAGCTTGGTGTGAGTCTTGGATATTGCCAGATAGCTTACTCAGTTTTTTATTGGTTTCAGCAACATGAAGTTTATTATCAGTAATAACCTTGTCCATCTCTGACAACTGCAACTCATGATTTTTCAAGGACAATTCACCCTGTAAAGTTCCATTAAGGTGGTCTAATTGCTGTTCTCCTGGGGATTTCATAGCCTCGATAGTTTCAGCAGTTTGTCGGGCGATGGCTTGCTTGGTTATCTCAGATTGTTGGGCTTTAGAGAATGCCGTTAAGTCCAAATGGTTTTGAGTAATAATGTCATTCTCCAATGCTTTGATTTTAAGCAAAGCGAACTGGCTATGAATTGCTTTCTCTTGCTTGTCAGTGAGTGATTTACTGGTAGCATAAGCAACGAGCAGCGCCACACTTCCACCAATCCCAAATAGGTAAGCGGTGCTGTCTTCTGGTGGCAGTACCCTTAGCACTCGGACATTAATATCAAATAGTTGATTGCGTCGTTCATTATCAATAATGTGAGCAATTCCC
>NZ_CAWUDM010000142.1:0-12396 GCF_963920855.1 Nostoc sp. CCY0012
CCCCTGCCCCCTGCCCCCTTCCCTTACCTAGTTCTGTCTATGCTGAGTGCGTTAATTTTGCTGCCATTGTTGGGTGCAGCTTTAATCGGTTTTTGGCCCTCTAATATTAGTGGTCACCTGGCTCGGAGAGTGGCTTTGCTGTTTGCCAGTATTACTTTCTTGTGGACAGTTTTATTAGCCATTAAGTTCACTCCAGGAGAAGTTAGTCAACAGTTTAGTGAGTTTATTCCCTGGGTAGATTCTTTGGGCTTAAATTACAATTTAGGAATAGATGGCTTATCTTTACCGTTATTACTTTTGAATGGATTGTTAACCTGCATTGCCATTTATAGTAGCGATTCATCTCTTCAACGTCCTAGGTTTTATTATTCCTTGGTACTACTGTTAAGTGTGGGTGTGACAGGAGCATTTCTAGCACAGGATTTATTATTATTTTTCCTGTTTTATGAACTAGAATTAATACCTCTGTATTTGTTGATTGCCATTTGGGGTGGTGAAAAACGGGGTTATGCAGCCACGAAATTTCTCATTTATACGGCTTTTTCCGGCATCTTAATTTTGGCAAGTTTCCTGGGTATGGTGTGGCTGAGTGGTTCTCCTAGCTTTTCCTTAACCACCTTAAATACCACAACTCTGCCTTTGGCAACACAGCTGTTATTGCTAGCAGGAATTTTAGTCGGTTTTGGCATTAAAATTCCCTTGGTTCCCTTTCATACTTGGTTGCCAGATGCCCACGTAGAAGCTTCCACACCCATTTCTGTACTTTTGGCTGGGGTGTTGTTGAAGTTGGGTACTTATGGCTTACTGCGATTTGGCATGAACTTATTGCCGGAAGCTTGGGGTTATTTAGCCCCTTGGTTAGCAACTTGGGCTGTAGTCAGTGTACTATTTGGCTCATCCTGTGCGATCGCCCAAACCGATATGAAAAAAATGGTGGCGTACAGTTCCATTGGACACATGGGTTACGTGCTGTTAGCAGCGGCTGCGGCCACGCCTTTAAGTACCTTGGGTGCAGTCATGCAAATGATTAGCCACGGCTTGATTTCCGCGCTGCTATTTTTGCTGGTGGGGGTTGTTTACAAAAAAGCTGGTAGCCGTGATTTAGATGTGATTCAAGGACTACTAAATCCAGAACGAGGTTTACCAGTAATTGGTAGCTTAATGGTTTTAGGCGTAATGGCCAGCGCTGGTATCCCCGGAATGGTCGGGTTTATTTCCGAATTTATCGTGTTCCGTGGCAGTTTTGCTGTATTTCCAGTGCAAACATTGTTATCTATGCTGGGTACAGGCTTAACTGCGGTTTACTTCTTAATTTTGATGAATCGGGCCTTTTTTGGCCGGTTGTCAGCACAAGTCACCAACTTACCCCGTGTCTTTTGGAGCGATCGCCTGCCTGCGATGATATTAGCAGTATTGATTGTAATTTACGGCATCCAACCCGCTTGGTTAGTACGTTGGACTGAACCGACAATTACAGCAATGGTGAATACCCAAAATGTTGTGGTTGCGGTGGCGTTGGATAAAGCAAAGGGAGTAGGGAGTAGGGAGTAGGGAGTAGGGAGTAGGGAGTAGGGAGTAGGGAGTGGGGAGTAGGGAGTAGGGAGTAGGGAGTGGGGACTAGGAAAAAATTTTTCTATAAATAAATACCCAATACCTATAATTTTTGGAGATGTCTAATGGTAACTATGAAGAAAAAAAAACCTGCTAATCACCCTTTAGCTGAGTATATTGACAGACTGCTAAATGGTGGTGCATTACTTCCCGACAATCCAGATAACGTACTGGAAGTTGTGGGCATACTAAAAAGCTATGGCGTAGTTTTAGATGCCTATTCTAAAAATCTTATATATATTGCAGAAAATCAATTTTTAGTATTTTTTCCCTTTTTTAAATACTTTAATGGCGAAATAAATTTTCCCAAATTATTACGTCACTGGTGGCATGACAGAATCAATTTTGAATATGCCGAATATTGTATGAAAGCCATGATGTGGCACGGTGGCGGCGGGTTAGATAAATATTTAGATACACCAGAATTTCAAGAAAGAGCGCAAGCGGTTATTAAAGCAAAATTTCAAAATAATCCCATGATGATGGGAATGAATCAACTATTTCCCGACTTTTTAACGGAAATGTTGCGTGTCTCTGCCTACTACACTGGTTTGGGGCAGTTTTGGCGGGTAATGGCTGATATGTTTTTGAGTTTATCCGACCGCTACGACCAAGGCGAAATCAAAACTATTCCCCAAGTTGTCCATCATATCAAAGCAGCTTTGGTGGCAGATGCTTTAAGGCCTATTACCTATAGTGTCAAACTTAAAGATAAAGTATACGATATTATTCCCAAATCAGTGGGCTTGACCTTCCTGGCCGATACAGCCGTACCTTATGTAGAGGCAGTATTCTTTCGCGGAACCCCTTTTCACGGTACAGTTTCATACAATGCCCAAGCATATCAAATTTCCCCAGACCAAGCCCGATTTCAGTATGGCGCACTTTATGCAGATCCTTTGCCTATAGGTGGTGCAGGTATTCCTCCTACCTTGTTGATGCAAGATATGCGTCATTATCTGCCAGATTATTTGCATAATGTTTATCGTCGTAGTCTTCGGGGTGAAGATGATTTGCGAGTGCAAATTTGCGTAAGTTTCCAAAAATCCATGTTTTGTGTGACTACGGCAGCGATTTTGGGACTGATGCCTTATCCTATGGATACTCAAGATCAATCTGAAAAAACTGCTAATCGGGTCTATTTACAAAAGTGGATGGATAGGTTGGAAACTTCAAGATTGCAAGAAGTAAATAAATAGTTGAATTTTTCCACAGTTCCACACCGAATAAAAAAGCAAAGGCGATCGCCTGACCATGCGATCGCTTAAACTTTTGTCACAGCCATGATATTTATGTACTGGACGCATCTTCTCCAGAAGCAATTTCATCTATGTTGATCATCCAGGGAATACCTTGATTAACTGGAGAACTGATACTAATTTTTGCTTGGTTAGCGAATAGTTTTAACTTGTCAGCTAAATAAGGAACAGTAGTCATAATTCGCTGATAAGTATTAATGTCATGGCACACCATAACTAACATCAGAATGCCACTATTAACTTTGAAATACCAGTGACAACTAGACAATAAAGTCCGTACCCGGCGTTTGCAAGTTAAGAAAAAGCATTTTTTGGTTGCTTCTTCTAGTTGACTCAGCCAGACTCCACTAATTTGCATTGTTTTTTGGGATGGCAAATCATCAGCCGAGAAATATGGTTGATACATAGAATTTCTTGATTATTCAAAAGAGTAAGAAATTGATGTAGACTGAATTACGTGGTAAAAAATCGCGGAAATTTAATTAAGTCCATCAGTTACATCAGACTAAACAAAGTGCTAATCTAACTTCCATTCACTCCTTTATAGACTTTCTTTATATAATCGGTAGTGAATCCCTTCTCAGTTTCCTTAGATTTCTTTATGAATTAATTAATAAAAGTTCATAGTTATTAAATTCTCTTATAAGTAGCTTAAAGAGCATTGTTAATAAAGTATTTCTCACTAAAGTGAGGTATGAGTAAAGAAATAATTGTAAAAATTGGTAAAAATGCACCCAAAGAGTTAATAAATACTACGTCCCATTATCCAGATTGTCGCCAATCGATGGGAGTTTCTAAATAATCAGGTAGACGAGTTGTGCGATCGCCTAACGCCATCTTAATTTGCTGTAATTCTACATTTTTTGCCCCTGTCAAAATTGCACCTTCTAGTTTGACATCACAAAAGTTAGCATCACACAGGTTAGCCCCCATCAGATTAGTTCCAGAAAAATTAGCTTGATAGAGATTAGCCCGATGTAAATCTGACCCCATGAGGTTGGCTTTATCTAAGTCAGCTTCAGCAAAACTAGCTTCAGTGAGATTGGCAAAAAAGATTTCTGTTTGTTGGAGTTTAGCAGCATTCAAGTTAGCCCCAGAAAGGTTTGCTCCATTTAGGTTTGCGCCTTGGAGGTTAGCCCCAATTAAACCTGCAAGTTGCAAATTAGCTTTACCAAGTTTTGTCCACTGCAAGTTAGCCAAAAACAATTTGGCTCCAGAGAGATTAGCAACTTTTAATGTTGCTTGTTGCAAATTGGCTTTATAGAGGTTGGCCCCACAGAGGTTGGCTGCACGCAGACTTGCACCTAAAAGATTAGCTCCTCGGAGGTTGGCGCTAGAGAGGTTGGCTCGATTTAAATTTGCCCAACATAAGTTGGCTCGATTCAAATTTGCTTTTAGCAGGTTGGCTTCATAAAGAATACAGCCAGCCAAGTTAGCACCGTCGAGGTTAGCCCCACATAAAAATGAGGCCCGCAAATCGGCTCCACACAAATTAGAGCCACGCAGATCGGCTTTTTCTAAGTTAGCACCCAGCAAATCAGCTCGCCGGATGTCTGTATTCCGTAAATCTAGCTTTTGATTGTCCTCTTCTATTAAGGAATTGCGCCTACCAATGACAGTCAAAGCAGCTTGAATATCCCGGCGAATTTTGGGTAATGCTTTACGGGTGTCCGATTCCAACTTTTGTTTACGATACACCCCGCTTTTGGGCCTATCTAAGTTACTAGGCTGTAGGTACTCCAGTCTTTGTTGCTCATCCTCAAGTTGAATAGGAGCATTTTCTCGCACAAAAGCCGTCAGGATTTCCATAATTGTCCAATGTTCTTTGGGAAAATCCTGGGCGACTCTTTCTAAGATATAAATTGCACCTGTTCGGGTTTCAATCTTGTCGTGACCTAACTGGGTAATAGCTCCCATAAAGCATTCGATCAGCATCTTGTCTTGAGTTATTTGGGAATTTTGAATGCTGATTTCATTACTTTTTTCCGCAGCCAGTCTCCATTGAAGGATTTCTGCTGAAGCCTTTTTTTGCAGATTATCCGCACGTTTAGCCGCATAATAGGCATTAATTAATATTGCCAATCCCAAAAAAATTATGGCAGTACTAGTTAATACCTGATTTCTGTACTGTATTTGTTGAGCAGTTGTTAATTCCTCAAAATAGGACGAAACAAAGGCAATTAAAGTTAGTGATAGTACAAATACAACTATTATAGCTATCAACCAACTCCAGAATGTGTCTGTCTTATTAGCAGACATAGCAGTAATATTCCTTACTACACAGAGTTATTACTTAGATATTGAGAACACAAGTATACCATTTAGCTGATAGTTTGAATATCCAGCATAAAATTTAATTGTTGAATATACATCCCAAGACTTAATTAATAATGCTTTTTTGCATAAAATAGTATCAAATACAACATTGTTGATTATTTGGAGATAAATCTTGTCAGTTCGCTAAAGGGGCTTTATGCATCAACACTCCTAACATCAGTCAAAGCTAAATTAGCTTCTCGGAGATTTGCCCCTTGGAGTGTAGCATCCTTGAGAGTCGCCTCTTGTAGATTTGCTAGATATAAATTTGCCCCCTGAAGATTAGCACCACAGAGGTTAGCCCCAGTCAGATTTGCTGCACTGAGAATCGCCCCCTGAAGATTAGCACCACAGAGGCTAGCCCCAGCCAGATTTGCTGCACTGAGAACTGCTCCAGACAAATTCACCCCAGTCAAATTAGCTTGGGACAGATCCACATGATACAGATTTGTAAGTTGTAAATTTGCTTGATTGAGATTAACCCCCCGTATATTTGTGTAACTCAAATCCAGCAGTTCGTTTTCTTGGTCTTGCGTCGTATCTCTTCTACCAATAACCGTCAAAGCACCTTGAATCTCTGGAGAAATTTTTGGTAATAAATTGCTATCACACTCAACTTGATTAATGTAAATTGTATTATTTCTGACAAAATTAGTCAGAATTTCCATAATTTGCCAATGATATTTAGGGCAAGCCAGAGCAACTTCCTCTAAATCATAAATTATCGCTAGCTTGTTATCTGTTTTTTGATGATTCAGAGCTTCTCTAGCTGCAATTAAGCGCTGGTGCCAATCCGGAAATGGAATATTCACCCTTGTTTTTTGGTAATAATCTATCCTTGGCAAGATTTCTGTTACTGATATTTGATGATTAGCCAACTGATTTTTTACAGAGTTATAAGTGTTAATAATTGCAGTCAACATAAATACAAATAATTATGATTATTTTATTGATATATGTTATTGTCTCTAGATTGATAAATTTAATCATGAGTAAATGTAATGATTTTTTCTCTGGGGAAGATAGAAAATATAACTCTTGTTTTTATGGAGATAGATCATCATCTTTGGTTATTAGTATAATTTTATGCATTAACTTTATATATTCTTGAATTAATGGCTATTTATCTCATGCAAATCTATAAAAAAGAATATACATATGCAACAAAACAAAATGTCTCTCAATAAAGATTTAGTGTTAATTGGTGGCGGACACAGCCATGCCATTGTATTAAAAATGTGGGGGATGAAACAGATCCCTGGAGTACGTGTGACTTTGATTACTCCAACTTTAGACACTCCTTACTCTGGGATGTTACCAGGACACATCGCAGGATTGTATAGCCATGATGAGTGTCATATTGATTTACAAAAATTGGCTAAATTTGCTCAAGCACAGTTATATCTTGATAGAGCAGTGGGGCTGGATTTAAAAAACCACAAAGTAATTTGTGCTAATGGTTCTGCCGTAGATTTTGATGTTTTATCTATTGATATTGGTAGCACTCCAGCCACAATATCGGTATCAGGTGCCACAGAATATGCAATTGCCGCTAAACCAGTACCACAACTATTAGAACACTGGTATCAGCTATTAGAGAATTTCTCCAAAAACCAGCAAAAATCTCTGAGTATTGCGATTGTGGGAGGTGGTGCTGGTGGGGTGGAATTAGCATTGTCGATGCAATCCCATTTACAGCAGATTTTGGCACAAAATAAACAACCAATTCATAACATCAAAATTAATTTATTCCAGCGCCATGATGTACTTTTGCCTAATTATCATCAATCAGTACAACGACAATTTCAGAGAATTTTAACTAATCGCGGTATCAATTTATATTTAGGAGAAAGTGTCTGCCAAATTGCACCACAAAAAAATATTAATCAAACATTAGAAACATTTGATATTAAATGTGAATCTGGGTTAGTCGTAGAATGTCATAAAATTTTTTGGGTAACACAAGCATCAGCACCTCAATGGTTAAAAAGTACAGGACTAGGTACTGATGAAGCCGACTTTATTTTGGTAAATGATACATTACAATCACAAACCCACCCAGAGGTATTTGCTGCGGGGGACATTGCTACAATGGTTAATCATCCTCGTCCTAAGGCTGGGGTATTTGCTGTTCGCCAAGGTAAACCACTGTTTGAGAACTTGCAAAGGGTTTTATTAGGCAAATCCCTGAAACCCTATAGACCACAGCAACAATATTTAAGTTTAATTGGTACTGGCGATCAACGTGCGATCGCCACCAAAGGAATTTTTACTTCACCACCTCACCCATTAGTGTGGTGCTGGAAAGATAGGATTGACCGTCGCTTTATGGAACAATTTGACAAGGGGCTAGAGGCTCTTAGGCTAAAGTAGTGTATTTTATGGACATGAAAAGCGTTGTCAATGATCAAGGTTTATACTCATGGGTTTTAAATTAGAAAGCGTCATTCCCTGGGGACGTTCCATGCGGGAATACATCCAGATGTTTGATTTAACTCCTGAAGAACTCAACTTAAATGTTCTTGATTGTGCTGGCGGACCTGCTAGTTTCAATGTAGAAATGACACTTCAAGGCTATCAAGTTATTTCCTGTGATCCGGTTTATAAATTCACAGTAGATGAAATTTTTCAACGCATTCAAGATACTTATGAAACAGTCATACAAGGTGTCACAGCTAATCAAGAATGCTATGTTTGGCAGAATATTCCATCACCAGAAATGATGGGTGAAATTCGCATGACGGCGATGAATAAATTTTTGCAAGATTTTCCCTTGGGGATTAATCAAGGGCGTTATGTAAAAGATGAATTACCTGTCTTATCTTTTGCATCGAATCAATTTGATTTAGCTTTGTGTTCTCATTTATTATTCACTTATTCTGAGCAATTATCTGTAAAATTTCACTTAGCATCTATTGTAGAGATGTGCCGAGTTGCTAAAGAAGTACGCGTCTTTCCCTTATTAACATTATCAAGTGAATTATCTCCCTGGCTACAACCAGTGATGAATGAATTACAACAGCGGGGATATTCAGTAAAAATTCAGCAAGTTCCTTATGAATTTCAAAAGCATGGTAATCAAATGTTGTGTATCAATAAGTAGTTAGGCAAAATTAAATTCTTTCGTGGATATAAGGAATAGAGAGCAGATAAATTAAAATATTACAATTCATTACACATTTCGTAATATATTAGATTTGCAACCCCGTTTTTCAGTCTAGATATTCTGATGTAGATGCGAATGTAATTCGCCTAAATAATTGAGCTTATGAATCAAATAGTCTGGATCGCAAGACACGCCAACCGCCTCGATTTCGTAAACCCTGATTGGTTTCTCACCGCAGAACGACGTTATGATCCTCCTCTGTCTGATGATGGCATGGTGCAGGCCCAGCAGTTAGCTCAACGCTTGCAAACAGAAAAAATTTCTCATATTTTTGCTTCGCCATTTCTGCGAACTGTACAAACTGCCAGCGCCGTTGCCGAAGTTCTCGATTTACCCATTCAACTAGAAACAGGTTTAAGTGAGTGGCTAAATCCCGCTTGGATGTCAGAAGAACCAGAAAGATTATCAATTCCAGCATTAGCAGAATTATTCCCCAGAATAGATCTTAGCTACACATCAAGAATCGCGGCGCAATATCCGGAAACTCATGAAAAAGTACGAGAACGTTCTGCCCAAACTGCGAGATGTTTAGCTACTGAATGCTATCCCCAGAATATCTTGCTGGTAGCGCATGGTGCATCTGTTCTAGGGGCAGCAATGGGACTAGTAGGGGAAATTGCTAAAACAGAGGTGAAGGCTTCTTTATGTTCCCTAGTGAAAGTCGTGCGCCAAGGCCCTGAATGGTTGCTAGAACTAAAGGGGGATACTTCTCATTTGACACAGATCGAGGAAGTGATTCGATTTGCTTAAATCCTTAATTGGGATTTTAAATCATGACTGGTAGCATCCTGGGTTTAAGCTACAAAAAAAGTAATTAATTCTCTAATTAAGTTGTATGACCTTGTTACTAGCAGGAGACATCGGCGGTACGAAAACTATTTTGCGCCTGGTGGAAGCTTCAGATTCACTAGAATTACGTACTCTTTATGAGGAAACTTACCGCAGTGGGGATTTTCCTGATTTAGTACCGTTAGTGCAGCAGTTTTTGGTCAAAGCTAATACACCAGTACCACAAAAAGCTTGTTTTGCGATCGCCGGGCCAGTGGTAAATAATACTGCCAAACTCACAAATTTAGCTTGGTATCTAGATACCCAACGTTTGCAACAAGAATTAGGCATTGAAGCCATTTCCCTAATTAATGACTTTGCGGCTGTGGGTTATGGCATTTTCGGGTTAAATAAACAAGACTTGCTAACTTTGCAACCTGGCAAACACAAACTCGAAGCACCTATTGCCATTATTGGTGCTGGTACTGGTTTAGGACAAGGATTTTTAATTAAACAGGGCAACTACTATCAAGTTTTTCCCTCCGAAGGTGGCCACGCCGATTTTGCCCCCCGTAGCGAGTTGGAATTTCAGCTATTAAAATACCTACTGGATAAACATGATATTCAGCGTGTTTCGGTGGAAAGAGTGGTTTCGGGACAGGGAGTTGTAGCCATTTACCAATTTTTACGCGATCGCAAAATAGGCGCGGAATCACCAGAAATTGCTCAAGTAGTCAGAACCTGGGAACAAGAAGCCGGACATGAAAAAAGCGTTGATCCTGGTGCAGCCATAGGTAGAGCAGCTATCCAAGGAAGCGATCGCCTATCGGTACAAACTTTGCAATTATTTGTAGACATTTATGGTGCAGAAGCTGGCAATCTCGCCCTAAAATTCTTACCTTATGGCGGCTTATATATTGCTGGTGGCATTGCACCCAAAATCTTACCACTGCTGCAAAACGGTAGTTTTCTTTTGAACTTTAGCCAGAAAGGTAGGATGCGTCCCCTACTGGAAGAAATACCCGTATATATTATTCTCAATCAACAAGTGGGGTTAATTGGTGCGGCCTTATGCGCTACTAGGTTATAACAGCTGACATCATCAGTAATTCTGCATCTGTGATGGCTAAAATTATGACCTTTAGAGGCTTGTTACCACTCATTACCGCCACTATGATTTGTGGTGGATCTGTCCTAGTCGAAGCACGTCAACCCCAACGTCCAGTTTCGGTTGCCAAACCAACTGCTACTCAACCCGTACAGCCAAAATGGAAATCTTTCACGCCCCCAGACGGGCGCTTTTCTATTTTGATGCCAGGCCAGCCAGAGAGAAATAGTGAAACCCAAAAAACCTACATGGGGGAAATTAATTTAGAAATGTTTGTTGCCCAACCGCCAAAGCAAGAAGTTGCCTATGTGGTTGTTTATAATGACTTTCCTTACAGTTACGGACAAATAACCAATCCCCAAACAATACTCAATAATGCTAGGGATATGGCTTTAAAAACTACGAAAAGTAACTTAATTAGTCAGCGTGACATTCGCAGTTCTAATGGTCATCCTGGCAAAGAAATAGTGTATGTCAACACAGGTGGAAAAATTACCAGAAGCCGGATGTACGTTGCTGAGGGACGTTTGTATCAAGTAATGGCCATTACTAGTAGAAAACAACAACAGACTTTAACTAGAACCATTACCGGATATTTAAATTCCTTCCACGTGGTTTTGAAAAAGTGAGATAAAGCATTTCTCTTTTTATGAGGTATATCTGGTTGATGCTAGAGGCTAGAGATTAGGTGTACCTCATCTAATTAGGAACTGTTATCAATACCTAATAACTTCATTCCACCAAGGCTATCTTTTCTCTAGCAGCAACCAACATCCGATTGTCTTCTAAAATGAAGGCTTTGGGAACTTAACGTACTTAACCCACAGTCACCTGGTTAGTATCCACATTTGTAGCGCCATGAACTGAGCGCGCTACAGAAATCATCTTATTGAGAACTGTTTGGTTGGGAACTTGTCCTTTTAGAACCACAGTACTGCTTGTTTGAGCAACCCAAAGGGTACTAACATCATCCAGTTGTGGGTCTTCATCAAAAGCTAATGCTACTCGCTTGGCTAAACCACTTTGGTCGTATTCTCCGTTCAATCCTAAACGTTCTGGTGGAATTGATTGCGTAGCAGCAGGCGCAGTACTAGTAGTAGAAGCTTGTGGTACTGGCTGCGGTTGAGGATTAACTTGTGCATTTTTGGGTTTGTTTAATCCAAATAGTCTTTTTAACCAACTCATACTAACTTTTCTCCTAGTTTCATGAAATACTCATCACATCTGTAGAATAAAAGCTTTAGAAATAACGCGCATCTGTCGACGAAAAGATATGCACTCACACAAACTTATACTTTCAGTATGATTTGTTCATAACTTTTCTTGAAAGTTTGTAATGAATGCAGGTATTAAGTTTAAAATAGAAACTTAGACCATAATTTAGCAATTTAGAGCAGTACGTGTAAGGCAGTGATTTACTAGTTTTTATATTAGTAACATACTACCTGAGCCTGTTTTGGCGAAGATGAAACATACCCTTTCAGTTCTAGTAGAAGATGAGGCGGGTGTTCTATCCCGCATTTCTAGTTTATTTGCGCGTCGCGGCTTCAATATAGAAAGCCTTGCTGTTGGCCCAGCCGAACAAGGCGGAGTTTCTCGAATTACGATGATTGTACCTGGTGATGATCGCGTGATTGAGCAACTTACCAAGCAACTATACAAATTGGTCAATGTCCTTAAGGTACAGGATATTACCGAAACTCCTTGCGTAGAGCGAGAATTAATGCTGCTGAAAGTGAATGCTACTAGTAGCAACCGCTCAGAAGTGGTCGAATTAGCGCAGATTTTTCGGGCGCGAGTGGTCGATGTGGCAGAAGATTCTCTGACTCTAGAAGTTGTAGGAGATCCTGGTAAAATGGTAGCGATCGTCCAAGTGTTACAAAAATTTGGTCTAAGGGAAATAGCTCGTACTGGCAAAATTGCCCTCACTCGCGAGTCTGGTGTGAATACTGAGTTGCTTAAGTCTTTAGAAGCTAAGGTTTAGTCAAAATATACTTGAAGCAACAGAGATGTTAAGACTCCCACGAATGTTCATGAACAAGCGTGGGATTTTTGCATCAACACACTGTTTATAGATTAGTAGCGGGGGTTAAACTATTGATGAAATTCTGGGAAATCAAAATCCATAAATAGAAAAAACAAAAGCCCCAACACTTATGTGTGTTGAG